>JASLAV010000056.1 GCA_030146905.1 Lentzea sp.
ACGTAGAGGTCTTCCAGGTAGATGCCGTGCACGCCGTCCCACGTCGAGAAGTTGAGGAACCACAACGCGATCCCGACGACTTGTCCGTCCACTTCGGCCACGTGGCCGAACAGCGCGGGACTGTCGTCGAACAGCGCGGTGTGCAACTGCTCCGACGTGAGGTGGCACTGCTCTGGAGCCTTTTCGTACAGCGCCAGCTCGTGCACCAGCTTCACGACCGCGTCGACGTCGCGCGGTTCCACCCTGCGGATCATCACACCTCCCAGGCGGGCACGTTGAGCCTGCGGACCTGCGGGTCGCCCCGCTCGTCGCCCAGCTGGCAGATGCCGGCCGGGTCAAGTCCGAAGTGGACGCCCTGGTCGGGTGCCAGTCCCAGCCACGCCGCGATCAGCACGCGGCTGAAGTGCCCGTGACCCACCAGCACCACGTCGCCGCCCGGCAGGATCTTGCGCACCTCGCCGAGCACCTTGCGGGCCCGGTCCTGCACCTCGGCGTGCGTCTCGCCGTTCGGCATCGGGTGCGACCACACCGTCCAGCCGGGGACGCGCTCGCGGATCTGCGGCGTGGTGATGCCCTCGTAGTCGCCGTAGTCCCACTCGGCGAGGTCCTCCGTCGTCGCGCTGACCTCCAGCCCGGCCAGCGCCGCCGTCCTGGTGGCCCTGTGCCGCGGGCTCGTCAGCACGAGCGCGGGAGCCTGGTCCGTGCCTCTCAGCCTGGCGAGCGTGGCGCCCGCCCTGCGTGCCTGCTGCTCGCCCTCGGGCGTCAGCTCGATGTCAGTGCGTCCCGTGTGCCTGCCGGTCTCGGACCACTCGGTCTGGCCGTGCCGCAGCAGGTAGAGGTGGGTGCTCACCTGTTCGATCCTAAGGAGTGGCGGGCAGCACGTTTGGAGGAGTCCACCCGTGAGGTAACCGGGGGGCCATGACCGCCGAGCACCCCGACCACGGCGTCCCTGACGAAGTGGACGCCCGAGAGATCCGCGAGGCCTTCGGCGTCCGCGTCGCGCGCATCCGGACGGAGCTCACTTCGACGTGGAACAAACTGAGCCGGAACGGGCGCGGTGCCGAGCCCGGAGATCGCTAGTGTCGAATTGCTCGAAATGATGGCGCCGCGCTTCCCGCTGTGTTTTGCTTGACGGCTTGCGCCGGTGATCTGACCCTGTAGAACCGTTCGCGACCTGCGTCAACCCGCCATTCGTATTGTAAATGGGCCGAATGGCGTAATACTCCTGTATGATTGTTGTTTTATTTGGTGGATTCCGGCTGGAATTGCGTGCCTTGCACTGCGGAGTATCGCTAGAACGGAGTGGATCGTCCTTTCTTAGGGGGACCCGCTCATGCGCCGAACAGTCGCGTTCCTGATACCCGTCCTGCTGGCCGCGCTCGTGCCGGCCCTGCCCGCGTCCGCCGCCGCGCCACCACCGTCCACACCTGGCTGGACCGTCGCCGGTGACGTGATCCGCTGGACCGCACCCGCGCCGATGCCGTTGACGGACGCCGGCGTGGAGTTCTGGGAGGGCGACGAGTACCTGGGCAGGGCCAGGGAGTCGGCCGACCTGCGCACGTTCACGTTGAAGGCCGGCCTGGAGAACCCCGCCGCGCTGCAGGTGCGGTCGGCCGGCAGGCGGCTGGACGTCGTCGAGACCCCGCCTGCCTCGCTGGTCGTTCCCGAACTGCCCGCGCAGCGGCCACTGTCGGAGGTGGACCCCGGCAAGCCCGGCGAGTACGCCACCGGCACCAGCGAGTACGAGCTCGACCCGATCGCGCTGCCCGAGTACGCGGTGCCGATCGAGATGAAGGCCGTCGTCGTCGCGCCGGAGGGCGCGCCCGGCAAGCGGCCGCTGGTGCTGTTCCTGCACGGCAGGCACTTCACCTGCTACACCCCGGCGGTCCCCGACCACTACACCGGCGACTGGCCGTGCCCGAGCGGCATGAAGGAGCTGCCGAGCCACCGCGGCTACCTGAAGGCGCAGCAGCTCCTCGCGTCGCAGGGCTACCTGACGGTGTCGATCTCCGCGAACGGCATCAACGCCCAGGACGCGGGGACCTTCGACGCGGGCGCGCAGGGGCGGTCGTCGCTGGTGCGCCACCACCTGGCGAAGTGGGCGGACTGGTCGTCCGGCCAGGGCTCCTCGCCCGTCGCCGTGCAGGCCGACATGTCGAAGGTGCTGCTCGTCGGCCACTCCCGCGGTGGTGAGGGCGTCAACCGCGCCGCGACCGACAGCCTCACCCCGCCGCCGGGCGACACCGGGTTCAACGGCCCGGTGCGCTGGAACATCCGCGGTGACGTGCTGATCGGCCCGACGATCTTCGGGCACAACCCGGCGCCGGACGTGCCGTCGGTGACGATCCTGCCCGGCTGCGACGGCGACGTGTCCGACCTCCAGGGGCAGCTGTACCCGGACGCGACCCGCGGCGTGAGCCGTGGCGCGGCCCTGCACAGCGCGCTGTACTTCGTCGGCGCCAACCACAACTACTTCAACACCGAGTGGACGCCCGGCCAGGCCGAGGCCCCGGCGTTCGACGACTTCGGGAACCCGGACACCGAC
>JASLAV010000186.1 GCA_030146905.1 Lentzea sp.
GCGGGCGAAGAAGCGGTCCCCTGCTTTTTGCAGCTCCAGGTCCTGGGCGAAGGTCTTCGAGAGGTTCTCCTCGGTCAGCACGTCGTCGAGGAGGCCCTGGGCGACGATCGAGCCCTCGCGCAGCAGCAGGGCGTGGGTGAAGCCGGGTGGGATCTCCTCGACGTGGTGCGTCACCAGCACCATCGCGGGCGCGTCCGGGTCCATCGCGAGCTCGGACAGCTTCGCCACGAGGTCCTCGCGGCCACCGAGGTCGAGGCCGGCGGCCGGCTCGTCGAGCAGCAGCATCTCGGGGTCGGTCATCAACGCGCGGGCGATCAGGGTGCGCTTGCGCTCACCCTCGCTCAGCGTGCCGTAGAGGCGGTCGGAGAGGTGCTCGATGCCGAGCGTGCCGAGCAGTTCACGGGCGCGGTCGGTGTCCTCGCGGCCGTACTCCTCGCGCCACCGCCCGAGCACGCCGTAGCCGGCGGACACGACGACGTCGACGACCTTCTCGTCCGCGGGCACGCGGCCGTTCAGCGCCGCCGAGCACAGGCCGATCCGGGGCTTGAGCTCCTGGACGTCGGTCTTGCCCAGGCGTTCACCCAGGAGGTGCACCTTGCCCTTCGTCGGGTGCAGCTCGGCGCTGGAGAGCCGCAGCAGGGTCGTCTTGCCGGCTCCGTTCGGACCGAGGACCACCCAGCGCTCGTCCAGCTCCACGCTCCAGTCGATGTTTCCGACCAGCGTGTTCTTCCCTCGACGGACCGATACGCCCGCCATGTGCACGACCAGATCTGTCACGTCGACGTCCGCCACGGCTCCATTGTTCCGAACGACCACCGGCGGGTCCTCCATCGGGGTGTCCCTCGGGGTGTCAGCCGCGACTGGCCGGGCGCTGCGCCGCCTGTGTGAACTCTCAAGTTTTTTGTCGGTGGCGGATGCCAAGATCAGAGGCATGGCTACTCGACCCGAGTCCGAGGTGCTGGCAGGCCGTCCGTTCCCGCTGGGGGCACACGCCGAGGCAGGCGGTGTCCGGTTCGCGGTGACGTCCCACGTCGCCGACGCGGTCGAGGTGTGCCTGATCGACGACGACGGCTCCGAGAAACGGGTCGAGCTGACCGAACGGACGTTCGGCGTGTGGCACGGTCTCGTGCCCGGCGTCACGCCCGGCCAGAAGTACGGCTTCCGCGTGCACGGGCCGTACGACGCCGGCCGCGGCCTGCGGTGCAACCCGGCGAAGCTGCTGGTCGACCCGTACGCGCGGCAGATCACCGGCAGGATCACCGACCTGGAGGCCGCCCTCGGCTACGTGGGCGACCCGATGCACGGGCCGCCGTCGGCCGTCGACTCGCTCGGCAGCGTGCCGCTGGGCGTCGTGAGCTCACCCGGCGGCGCGAACACGGGCGTGAAGCCCGAGGTGCCGTTCGAAGAGGCCGTCATCTACGAGCTGCACGTCAAGGGCTTCACGAAGAGCCACCCCGACATCCCGGAGAAGCTGCGCGGCACGTACCTCGGGCTCGCGCACCCCGCGGCGATCGAGCACCTCACCCGGCTCGGCGTCACGACGGTCGAGCTGCTGCCGGTGCAGGCGTTCCAGGACGAGCCGTCGCTGATCAGCAGGGGCGCTGTCAACTACTGGGGCTACTCGCCGCTCGCGTACTGCGCGCCGCACCCCGGCTACGCGAGCGAGCCCGGCAACGAGGTCCAGGAGTTCAGGACGATGGTCGCGGCGCTGCACGCGGCGAACATCGAGGTGCTGATCGACGTCGTCTACAACCACACGTGCGAGGGCGGGCCGGACGGGCCGACGATCTGCTTCCGCGGGTTCGACGCGCCGGGCTACTACCTGCACGCGGGCGGGGGCAGCACCGTCGACATCACCGGCTGCGGCAACACCCTCGACGCCGGATCACCCCAGGTCGTGCGCCTGGTGACGGACTCGCTGCGGTACTGGGCCGACGAGATGGGCGTCGACGGGTTCCGGTTCGACCTCGCCTCGACGATGGGCAGGCCGGGCGGCGGCTTCTTCGACCGCGACTCCGCGCTGCTCACGGCCATCACGACGGACCCGGTGCTGTGCCGCGCGAAGCTGATCGCCGAACCGTGGGACGCGACCGGCGACGGTTACCGCGTCGGCGACTTCGGCATGCAGTGGGCCGAGTGGAACGGCCGCTACCGCGACACGGTCCGCGACTTCTGGCGCGGCCACACCTCGGTGCGCGACCTCGCCTACCGGCTCTCCGGGTCGTCGGACCTGTACGCGGACGACCTGCGCAGGCCGTGGCAGTCGATCAACTTCATCACCGCGCACGACGGCTTCACGTTGCGCGACATGGTGTCGTACAACGACAAGCACAACGAGGAGAACGGCGAGGACAACCGCGACGGCACGAACGACAACCGTTCGTGGAACTGCGGCGCCGAGGGCGAGACGTCCGATCCCGAGATCCTCACGCTGCGCACCAAGCAGGCGCGCAACCTGCTCGCGACGCTGCTGCTGTCCACCGGCACGCCGATGATGGTCGCGGGCGACGAGATGTGGCGCACCCAGGGCGGCAACAACAACGCCTACTGCCTCGACAACGCGGTGTCGTGGGTCGACTGGACGGAGACGGACGCCGGCAAGGCGCTGCTCGGCTTCACCCAGCGCCTGATCGACCTGCGCGCCTCCTCCCCCGCGTTGCGGCAGCCGGAGTTCTTCGAGGGGCGCACCACGGCCAGCGGAAACCCGGACCTGGTGTGGTTCCGGCCGGACGGCAAGGAGATGGCCGAGACCGACTGGTTCGACGAGGGGCGCCGCACGCTCGGCATGTTCATCGACGGCTCCAACTGCCTCTCCCGCACGCGCGACGGCGAGCTCGTGTCGGACGACTCGTGGCTGTTGCTGATGCACGCCGGCGCGGACCCGGTCACCGTGACGCTGCCGCACGAGCGGTACGGGCAGTCGTACGAGCCGTTCCTCGACACGACGACGGCCGACGGCTCACCGGCCGCTCCCGGTTCACTCGCGCCGCGGGCGAAGGTGGAGGTCGAGGCGCGGTCGTTGCTGCTGCTCCGAGTGCCGCGCTGACCTCACCCGGTCACCTGGTGGACGCTCTAGCCACTCTCCGAGAAGGTCTGGCACCATCACGGAGTGCTGGTCTACTCCTGGACTGACCGCGCGATCGACCTCGTGCTCGTGGCGTCGTGCGGGTGTAGCTCGACGCGACGCACGCGCTGAGGCGTTGTGCGCCGCGTCTGATCGCTACCCCGTACCGACGTGGCCTTCAGGAGCGAGCCGGTGACCTCGACCATTGCTGGAAACACTCCCGAACAAGATCAATTCGACCTGCACCCGGCGCTGGACGGCCGGCTGCTGCGGGACGTGATCCACCCGTCCCGATCCCTGTGGACGCCGCGCGAGCTGCGCGACCTGACCTCGTACGTGGCGAGCGAGCTCACGACCGGGCTGCTCTCCATCCTCGACTACTCGACCGAACGCCGCTGGTGGGCGCGCCTCGGCCTGACCGAGGGCGTGGAGCTGTGGCTGCTGTCGTGGCTGCCCGGCCAGGGCACCGAACCGCACGACCACGGCGGTTCCGCCGGGTCGTTCACCGTGCTGACCGGCAGGCTGCGGGAGGACTACCGCTACCCGGCCGGTCCGATCCGGTCGGCCGTGCGCGAGACCGGTGACGCGCTGGGCTTCGGCTCCGGGCGCGCGCACCAGGTGCTGAACCCGTTCGACGGCCCGGCCGCGACCGTGCACGCCTACTCGCCGCCGCTCGTGCCGACGCGCGAGTACGCCTCGCTGCTCGACATCCCCGACTC
>JASLAV010000191.1 GCA_030146905.1 Lentzea sp.
TCCGGCGTGCAGCACGGTGGCCCTCGCCGCGGCGTCACCGCGCACCGGCCTCATGAAGTGGGAGCTGGACTCCATCGTCGCCGGCACCGCGCCAGGCGCCGCGTGGAGCACCGCGCACACCGCCGCGCTGACGTCCGCCAGTCCCATCAGCGCGCCGCCGTGCAGACCGCCGTTGGCAGTGGAGAGCTCCTGGCGGTAGGCCAGCCGGGCGCTGACCGGCGTGGCGGGCTGGAGCTCGTCGAACTCCACGCCGAGCGTGCGCGCGTAGGGCGCCACCGCGTAGACGTCTTCGGCGGTGATGGCCATCTGGTCCTCCTCTGGCAACGAGATCAGGATAACGGTGTCATCCTGACATCGTTATCCTGATCTGGCGATGAGTTCTTCCGCCCGTGACCAGAGGAGGCGCGCACGGTGACGAGGCCCAGGACCAGAGCCAACCCCGGCGAGGGACAGGCTCTGCGGGAGCAGCTCCTGGACGCCGCGGAGGCCCTGATGGCCGAGACCGGCTCGGAGAAGGCGCTGAGCCTGCGCAAGGTCTCGGCACGCGCCGGCGTCACCACGCCGTCGGTCTACCTGCACTTCGCCGACAAGCAGGCCCTGGTCGGGGCCGTGGCCGCCAGGGCGTGGGCGAACCTCGACCGGCACATGCGCGACGCCCGCGAAGGGGTCGCCGACCCCATGAGGGCGCTGCGCCGCACCGGCGCGGCCTACGTGCGGTTCGCCGTCGACCACCCGGTGCAGTACCGCCTGTTGCTGATGAACGCTCCCGACGAGGCCCGTGACGCCCAGCACGACGCCGCGAGGGCGTGCCTGGACCACATCGTCGCGGCGGTCCGCCCCTGCGTCGAAGCCGGCGTGCTGCACGGAGACCCCGAGCAGCTGGCCCTGCGCATGTGGCCGGCCGTGCACGGCTGCGCGGCCCTGCTCATCTCCCAGCCGCACCTCCCCTGGCCGGTCGAGACGATCGGCGACGAGGTGGCCCGCATGGCCGGGCTCGGCACGGCGATGGCCACCCGTCTCGACGCACGGGCGTTCTACCCGGCCGAGGCGTTCACCGCCGCCCTCGACGGGGCCGCCGCCGTGCTGCGGTCACCCGGTGACGGCCAGCTCGAAGTCGGCCCTGCCTGACGCCACTCCGTTGACCTGCAACGAGATCCCGTGCGTGCCGGGGTGGTAGCGGCGGGTCGTGATCAGCCGGAACGAGTGCTCCCGCGTCAGCTCGATCCGTTCGCCGGGCGCGAGGGTGCGGGTGGTGAGCTTGAAGGTCTTGCCCGTCTGACCGCCGTTGGCCTTGCGGTGGTGCACGACGTAGTCGATCGCGAGCCGTGCCGCGGCGTCACCGGTGTTGCGGACCGAGGCTGTGAAACGGACGCTGCCACCGACCGGGACGGTGGCGCGGTCCAGGTGCGGACCGTCGACCTCCACCGCCGCGGGCGCGAACCCGAGCAGTTCCAGCGCTTCCGGGTCGCCGCGCTTGACGAGGGTCCGCAACCCGTGGCGCACAAGGCGTTCGGTGTTCGCGTCGGGATCGTCCAGCCAGCGGCGGGCCGTGCCGACGACGATGCCGGGGTGGTCGCGGCTGAGGTCGTTGAGGTGGTTGGCGACCGACCGCCGCACGTAGTCGCTCTCGTCGCGGTAGAGCGCGTCCAGGACGGGCACTGTCGCGGTGGGACGAGCCAGGACCTCCGGCACCCTGATCGCCCACGGGAGGTAGGGGCGGGTGCCTTCGGAGGCGAGCCTGCGCACGTCGGCCTCCGCCGAGCGGGTCCAGCCGCCGATGATGCCCAGCGCCCTGTCGAGGTCGTGCCGCAGCAACGTCCTGATGGCGAACTCCGACGTGAGCCGTCCGGTGAGGTCGGCGAGCAGCGCCATCGCGTCGTCGAACGGCGCGGTGCCGCCCTCCTGCACCGCGCGGGTGGCGAGAGCGCTGGTGACCGGCCAGATCAGCCACCCGGTGAACCGCGGGGCGTTGTCCCTGGCGGACCGCACCGTCGCGGCCAGAGCGGCGTAGTCGCCGGGCACGTCCGCGAGCAGCGCGTCCCTCAGCAGATCGGCGCGTTCCCTGAGGGACAACGGACCGAGCTCGCCCACCGCCGCCCGCAACGACGCCAGTTCGGCGGCCGGAGCCGCGATCTGCACGGCGTCCACGAGGTTCTGAGCGGTGTCACGGCCGATGAGCTCGTCGGCGAATGGCATGCGGTCTCTTCCGTCGATGAAGTTCCTTGCCGGAAGTATGCAACCACCCAGGTGAGCGCCGACGTGGCCGCGTCCGAGTTCGGCACCGGCTCACCGATCGACGATCCCGCACGCGAACAGCAGGTGCTCGGCCAAGTGCGTGCGCAGGCCGGCGCACTCGAGTTGGACCAGGACGCGGCAACGGCGTTCTTCCGGGACCGGATCACCGCCGGCAAGGTGGTGCAGAGGGGCCTGTTCGACCGCTGGACGGCTCACCCGGACCAAGCCCCATCACACGTCCGGGCCTCCCGCAGATCCGTGCGCGGCTCGACCGGCTGACCGCGTCACTGCTCCGGCAGCTCAAGTCCACTGTGGACCTGCGCACCGAACCGGTGCCGTGCACCGTCCAGCTCGCGCTGGCCACCGGGTCCGCGGTGGTTCTGGAGAAGCTCGACGCCCTGCACCGGCAGGCGCTGGGCACGGCGGTGCACTCCGTGTGCGCCGCGCCCGTGCGCTGACGGACGACGGAGATCGGACGAGCGGGGCGTCGAGGGAGGCTCCGCTCGCCGTCGATGCCGTGGGTCAGCGCGGCCGCCACGCCCCAGTGAGGCGTGCCAGGCGGATCGCGCCGGCCTCGTCCGGCAACC
>JASLAV010000192.1 GCA_030146905.1 Lentzea sp.
ATGCCGCTCGCCGGCTGGCTGTCGGACAAGGTCAACCGGCGCGGCCTCTACGCGGTGGCCGCGGTCTGCGGCGCGGTGTGGCCGTTCGTGCTGTTCCCGCTCATCGACACGAGGTCGTGGCCGCTGATCGTGCTCGGAGTCGTGGTGGGACTGGGCTTCCACGCGTTCATGTACGGGCCGCAGGCCGCGTTCATCGCCGAGCAGTTCACCGAACGCCTGCGCTACACCGGAAGCTCGCTCGCCTACACGCTGGCCGGTGTGATCGGCGGCGCCATCGCCACCGCGGCGATCACCGCTCACTTGGACACCACGCTGAAGGTGCTGCTCAACGGCTGAGGTTCTTCTTCGGGGTTGCGGCCGAGCTTGAGGCCGATCAGCGTCACCACACACGCCACGCTGACGTACAGGCCGACGACGACCCACGTGCCGAAGCCCGCCAGCAGGGCGGTGAACAGCAACGGCGCCACGGCACCACCGATCACGCCGGCGAGCGTGTAGGCGAGTGAGCTTCCCGTGTAGCGCAGGCGTTCGGTGAACTGCTCGGCGATGAACGCCGCCTGCGGGCCGTACATGAACGCGTGGAAGGCCAGGCCCACGACGACGCCGAGCACGATGAGCGGCCACGACTTCGTGTCGATCAGCGGGAACAGCACGAACGGCCACACCGCGCCGCCCACCGCCGCCACCGCGTAGAGGCCGCGGCGGTTCACGCGGTCGGACAGCCAGCCGGCGAGCGGCATCAGGAACAGCTGGAAGCCGGAGGCGATCAGCACGGCGACGAGGCCGACGTTGCGCGGCAGCCCCAGCTGGGTCGTGAGGTAGGTCAGCACGAACACGGTGTGCAGCGCGTACAGCACGTCCGGGCCGACGCGGCTCAGCACGGCGGCGACGAGCGGCCGGGTCTGCGTGCGGAAGACCTCGCTGACCGGTGCGGCCGGCCGGTCGCCGCGCGCCTCGATCGCCTTGAAGACCGGCGTCTCCTCCAGCTTCACGCGGATCCACAGGCCGAAGATCACGAGCACCGCGGACAGCAGGAACGCGACGCGCCAGCCCCACGACATGAACGCGGCGTCCGACAGCGCCACACCGAGCAGCGCCAGCACGCCGTTCGCCATCAGGTTGCCTGCGGGCGGGCCGATCTGGGCGGCCGACGCCCAGAACCCGCGCTGCCGCGGGTCGCCGTACTCGCTGGACAGCAGCACCGCGCCGCCCCACTCGCCACCGAGCCCGACGCCCTGCGCGAACCGCAGCAGCACGAGCAGCACACCGGCGGCGGGACCGATCGCGGAGTGCGTCGGCAGCAGACCGATGAGCAGCGTCGCGATGCCCGTGATCAGCAACGTCGTGACGAGCACGCGTTTGCGCCCGATCTTGTCGCCGAGCCGTCCGAACAGGAACCCGCCGAGCGGACGCGAGAGGTAGCCGACGGCGTACGTCGAGAACGCGAGCAGCGTCGCGGTGAGCGGTTCGGAGCTCGGGAAGAACAACGGGCCGAGCACGACGGCCGCGGCGACGTTGTAGATCGCGAAGTCGTACCACTCCAGGGCGGTACCGGAGAGCGAGGCCACGAAGGCGCGCACCAGGGCCGAGCGAGGTACGTCCGGCGCCGACGCGGAGCCTGTGTTTGATGAGACTGGCGGCATGCGGTAATACTGCCTGTATACAACTCGTATGCGCAAGGAGTACCGCATGTCTACCGGTTGCACACTGCAGTTCGACCTCCCCGACGGCACGGTCACCGAGGTCGTCGTGACGACGTTGCTCAACGGCGGGTACGCCGGCCGCAGCCAGGACGACGTGGCCGCTCACGTGCGCGAACTCGCCGAACTGGGCGTGCCGGCGCCGTCGGTGACGCCGAGCCTGTACCCCGTCGCGCCGTACCTCGCGCAGCAGACGTCGACGGTTCCCGCGCAGCACGACCGGACCTCCGGCGAGGCGGAGTGGGCGCTGGTCGTGACCGACACCGATGTCCTGCTGACCGTCGCGTGCGACCACACGGACCGCGCGCTGGAGGTGCACGGCGTGGCGTGGAGCAAGAACGCGGGCCCGGACGTGCTGGGCCGCAAGGCGTGGCGGTTGTCCGACGTGGCGGACCGGATCGACGAGATCGAGCTGACCGCGTGGGCCGACGGCGTGGAGATCCAGCGCGGCACCTGCGCCGAGCTGCTCACCCCGCAGTACTGGGTGGAGCGCCTGCGCGAGCTGGGCCGGTTCGAGCCGGGCACGGTCCTGCTGTCCGGCACGATCCCGATGCACCACGGAGTGGAGCAGTTCGCGTCGAAGTGGCGCGTCGAGCTGCGCGACCCGGCCACCGGTGACGTCATCGACTGCGACTACGAGGTGACGAGGCTCCCCGAGCCCATCGGCTGAGCCGGTATGCGCCTCCCGAGCGGCGTCGAAATCCTCGTCGGCCGTTCGACCTACGGGTGAAGGACACACTCAGGGAGGCACAGGATGGGCAAGGTCTACACGGGCGCCAGCACCTCGATCGACGGGTACGTCTCGGGTCCGGACTTCTCCGGCTTCGACAAGCTGTTCGCCTGGTACGAGGCGGGCGACGTGGCGCTGACGGTGCCGACGGG
>JASLAV010000207.1 GCA_030146905.1 Lentzea sp.
ACCTGGACTTCATCGTCCTCGACCGGCCGAACCCCATCGGCGGCACCGCGAACGGCCCGCAGCTCGACCCCGCGTACGCGACCTTCGTCGGGCTGAAGCCGATCGTCCAGCAGCACGGCATGACCGTCGGCGAGCTGGCCAGGTTCTTCAAGGGCGAGTTCGACCTGACGACCAGGCTCGAGGTGGTCAACGTCAGGGGCTGGCGCCGCGGCCGGCTCGACACCGGCCTGCCGTGGGTACCGCCGAGCCCGAACATGCCCACCCAGGAGACCGCGTTCGTCTACCCCGGCACGTGCCTGTTCGAGGGCACGGTCCTGTCGGAGGGCCGCGGCACCACCCGGCCGTTCGAGACGGTCGGCGCGCCGGGCATCGACTGGCGCTGGGCGGAGGAGCTCAACGCGCTCGGGTTGAAGGGCGTGCGGTTCCGCGAGACCTACTTCTCGCCCACGTTCAACAAGTTCCAGGGCAAAGCCTGCGGCGGCGTCACCGTGGACGTCACCGACGCGGCCGGGTTCGACGCCATCAGGACCGCCGTCGCCATGCTGATCACGGCGAAGGCGCTGTACCCGGACGTGTTCGCCTGGCGGCCCGACAACTGGATCGACAAGCTCAGCGGCTCCGACCGGCTGCGCAAGATGATCGACGCGAAGGCATCCCTGAACGACGTCGTCGGCGCGTGGCAGGCGGAACTGCAGCAGTTCCGCCGCGCGCGCCTGCCCTATCTGCGCTACCGGTGAGGACGCCATGCTCATCCCCGCACTGGCCGTCGCAGCAGTGACGGCAACGATCCCCGGACACTTCGACCAGCCCCAGGACGGTTTCGCGCAGCCGTGGACGACGGTGCGCGAGTCCAACCCGTACTGGGCCGGCCTCGACCCCGAGCCGATCAACGCGGCCCTGCGCCAGGTCCGCGACTTCACCCGGCCGCAGGTCAACGGCAAGCCGCTCTTCGCCGGTGCCGTCACCATGCACGTGCACAACGGCAAGATCGTCACGCACGACCGCACCGGGTACGCGGTCCTCTACGCCGACCAGCAAACCCAGCTGCCGGAAGAAGAACGCGTCCCGATGCGCAAGGACACGATCTTCGACCTCGCCTCCATCTCCAAGCTCTTCACGTCGATCGCGGTGATCCAGCAGGCCGAGCAGGGCCGGGTGGACATCGACGCGAAGGTCGCCACCTACCTTCCCGAGTTCGGCGTGAACGGCAAGGAGGACATCACCGTCAAGCAGCTGCTCACGCACACGAGCGGCCTCGAACCGTTCATCCCCCTGTGGCAGCGGTACCCGGACGTCCCATCGCGCATCAAAGCCGTGATGGACGTGAAGCCGAAGTCCACGCCCGGCACCACGTACGTCTACTCCGACCTGAACCTGATCACGCTCGGCGAACTCGTCCGCGAGGTGAGCGGGAAACGCCTCGACCAGGCGGTCAGGGACGGCATCACCAGGCCGCTGGGCATGAAGGACACCGGGTACAACCCGGCCGCGAAGGACCGCACGGCCGCGACGGAGTTCCAGACGACCCCGCCGCGGGGCATGGTCCGAGGTGAGGTGCACGACGAGAACGCGTGGTCCCTCGGAGGAGTGGCCGGACACGCCGGTGTCTTCGGCACGGCCAAGGACCTGGCCGTCCTAGGGCAGACGATCCTCAACGGCGGCACCTACAACGGCCGCCGGATCCTGTCGGAGCACTCCGTCGAGCTGATGCTCACGAACTTCAACCAGCAGTTCCCCGACAACGCCCACGGCCTCGGCTTCGAGCTCGACCAGCGCTGGTACATGGGCGCTCTGAGCGGTCCTGGAACAGCGGGCCACACCGGCTACACCGGTACGTCGTTCGTCATCGACAAGGCATCCAGGTCGATCGCGATCCTGCTGACCAACCGCGTGCACCCGAGCCGTGACTGGGGCAGCGTCAACCCCGCGCGGCGGGCGGTGGCCGACGGTCTGGCCGGCGCGCTCGCGGTCAAGTCGCACGGGAAGCAGTGGCGTGCGACGACCTCCGGCGGCACCCTCACCGCGGAACGCCCGGTCGAGGTCTTCGTCGACGTCGACGAGGGCGACGGGCTGACGGTCCAGCACTGGGACGGCACCGGCTGGCAGGACGTCCGCACGATCACGACGACGAACCGCCGCTGGGTGCCGGTGGAACCCGTCAAGACCAGGTTCGTCTACACCAAGGCAGGTCAGTACAACGGCCGCGGCGTGTACGTGCACGCACGTGGTGACGTCACGGCCGAGGGCTGGTCAGTGGCACGCCGCTAGGGCGTGTCCCGTGAGTCCGTTCGATGAGAGTCACGGTCTCCGGGGCCCTCGGCCGCGACTATCGCGGACGAGACTCACGGGACACGCCCTAGTACCTCGGTGAGCGCCGGGAGCGCCCGTGGGAACGCGGGCGCTCCGAAGCTCACCACCACACCGGAACGGTCGTCGACGCTCAGTTCGTGCCGGAACCACGAGAGCGGGCTGACCGCGATCCCACGCTCGCGCGCGGTTCGCACAATCGCGGTTTCGTGCGGTGTTTCGAGCACGGCGTGCATTCCGGCCGAGATACCCGACACGGACGCGTACGGCGAAACAGCGTCCACAAGCCGGTCACGTCGCCGTTGGTACTTCAACCGCATGCGGCGCACGTGGCTGTCGTATGCGCCTGACGACAGGAAGTCGGCCAACGTCAGCTGGTCGAGCATGCTGATGTGCTGCTCGCGATCCGTCTTCAACGCCAGGACCGGATCCACGAACCGGTCCGGCAGCACCATCCACGCGATCCTCAACGCCGGTGTCAACGCCTTGCTCGACGTGCCCAGGTACACGACGTGCTCCGGATCCAGCCCCTGCACCGCCCCGACGGGCTGCCGGTCGTAGCGGAACTCGCCGTCGTAGTCGTCCTCCAGCACAACGCCGTTCACGCGCCGTGCCCATTCCACGGCTGACGCACGCCGCCGCGGGTGCAGTGGGCCACCCAACGGGAACTGGTGCGCCGGTGTCAGCACGCACGCGCGCAGGTCGTCGGGCAACTGCTCGGTGTTCGCGCCGTGGTCGTCCACCACCAGCGGCACGGTGGACGTCCACAACGACCGGTGGAAGCCCAGCCCGTACTCCTCGACGACGACCGGTGGCTTCAGCAACCGGTCGAACATCCCGACGGCGCCCGCGAAACCCGAGCACAGCACGATCCGTTCGGGATCCGCCCGCACACCGCGGGCCCGTGCCAGGTACTCGGCCAACGCCGTCCGCAGCTCGATCCGCCCCTGCGGATCCCCCGGCCCGAACGCCTCGGACGGCGCCGCCATCAGCGCACGCCGCGTCGACCGGATCCACTCCGCGCGCGGGAACTCCGTGACGTCGGGCGTGGACACCGTCAGGTCGAACCGCACGTCGGGGTCGGTCGCCCGGCGGGTGACCGGAGGAGGTGGCTCGACCCGTTGCGCGACAACGGTCCCCGATCCCTGACGCGCGGTCAGCCACCCTTCGGCCACGAGCTCCGCGTACGCCTCAGCGACGGTGTTCCGCGCGATCCCGAGATCGGCGGCGAGCGACCGCGACGCGGGCAGCCGCGTTCCGGGAGGTAAGCGCGCCGACCGGACCGCTTCCCGCAGCGACGCCGTCAACCGGTGCCGCAGTCCACCCGGACCGGACAGGTCGAGGTGGAAGTCAAGATTGGCCCACGATTCCACGATCGGATTTCACCATGCCCAGGGCCAATCAACGCCATAGGTTTTCTTCCATGACGAACCGCATCGACCTGGCCAAGAAGGCCCCGAAGGTCTACCGGGCCATGATCGCCCTCGACGCAGCCGCCCGCGAGGGTCTCGACGAGCAGCTCGCCGAGCTCGTGCGCATCCGCGCCTCGCAGCTGAACCACTGCGCCTACTGCCTCAACATGCACACGGTCGACGCCAGGAAGGGCGGTGAGACCGAGGCCCGCATCTACCTGCTCAACGCGTGGGAGGAAGCGGGCGACCTCTACACCGCGAAGGAGCGGGCCGCACTGCGCCTCACCGAGGCCATCACCGTTCTGAGCAGCCACGAGTACGTGAGCGACGAGGTCTACGAGGAGGCCGCGAAGCACTTCGGCGAGGAGGAGCTGGCCCAGCTCATCGCGCTGATCTTCACCATCAACTCGTGGAACAGGATCGCTGTCTCCACCCGCAAAGTGCCCGACGTGCGGTGACACGGGCGCCGAGAGGGTGACTTTCGGACACACTCCGTTGACCCTCGCAGTGGCGGTTAGTAAGTTTCCCACGTGTCCACTGAGAGCAGTGCCGAGTCCAGTCCGCTGGTGAAGATCCGGTCCTTGCTGCCGGGGCTCGCGCGCGCCGAGCAGCGCGTCGCGAAGGTGGTGCTGGAGAACCCGGGAACGGTCGCGCACCGCAGCATCACCGAGGTCGCCGAGCAGGCGGGCACCAGCGAGACGACGGTGACGCGGTTCTGCAAGGCCATCGGCGTCGGCGGCTACCCGGAGCTGCGCATCGCGCTCGCCGCCGACACCGCTCGCAGCCAGGCCAGGGCCAACCACGACATGGGTGGTGACATCGGCCCCGGCGACGACCTCAGGCAGGTCGTGGGCAAGGTCGCGTTCGCGGACGCCCGTGCCGTCGAGGAGACGGCGGAGCAGCTCGACGTCGAGGCGCTCGACAAGGTCGTCCAGGCGGTCGCGGGCGCACGCCGGGTGGACGTCTACGGCTTCGGCGCCTCGGCGTTCGTCGCGTTCGACCTCCAGCAGAAGCTGCACCGCATAGGGCTCACCTGCTTCGCGTGGAACGACACGCACATCGCGCTGACGTCGGCGGCCGTGCTGACCGGCGCGGACGTCGCCGTCGGCATCTCGCACACCGGCTCGACGTCGGAGACCGTCGAGGCGTTGCGCGTCGCCCGCGAGACCGGCGCCACGACCGTCGCGCTGACGAACTTCCCGCGCTCGCCGATCACCGAGGTCTCCGACCACGTGCTGACCACGGCCGCGCGCGAGACCACCTTCCGCTCCGGCGCGATGGCGAGCCGCATCGCCCAGCTCACGGTGATCGACTGCCTGTTCATCGGCGTCGCCCAGCACCACGTCGACACGGCGAAGACGGCGCTGGAGGCGACCTACGAGGCGGTGTCCGGCCACCGGCTGGGAGCGAGGCCTGACGGCCGCCGCCGGCCGCGGGAGACGTCTAAATGACCTCCCCCCGGAACGGTGTGGCGGTGCGCGTGGAATCTCCGACCGAGCAACGGAACCCCCGCACCGCGGACATCGACCGGGTCTCCACCCTCGACGTGCTGCGCATGATCAACGAGGAGGACCGCACGGTCCCCGCCGCGGTCGCGGAGGTGCTGCCGGAACTGGCACGCGCGGTCGACCTCGGCGTCGCCTCGATCATGGCCGGTGGCCGCGTCCACTACGTCGGCGCCGGCACGTCCGGCCGTCTCGCGACGCTCGACGCGGCGGAGCTCGTGCCCACGTTCAACGCGCCGGCCGACTGGTTCGTCGCCCACCACGCCGGCGGTCCTGAAGCCCTCGTCCGCGCCGTCGAAGAGGTCGAGGACCACTCCGGCGCCGCCCAGATCCGCCTGCACGCGGACGAGAAGGACCTGGTCGTCGGCGTGACGGCGTCCGGCCGCACGCCGTTCGTGATCGGCGCGCTGGAAGAGGCGCAAGCGCTTGGCGCGCACACCGTGCTGGTGTCCAACAACGCGGCGGTGCCGTTCACGCCGGACGTCCTGATCGCGTTGAACACCGGCCCCGAGGCCATCGCCGGGTCGACGCGGATGAAGGCGGGTTCCGCCCAGAAGCTGGTGCTGACGTCGTTCTCCACGGCGGTGATGGTCAGGCTCGGCCGCACCTACTCGAACCTGATGGTCAGCATGCGCGCCACCAACGCGAAGCTGCGCGGCCGCACGATCCGGATCCTGCACGAGGCCACCGGCCTGCCCGCCGACGACTGCGAGCAGGCGCTGGCGGAGTCGTCCGGTGACCTCAAGGTGGCGCTGGTCCACCTGCTCTCGGGCGTGCCGACCGACCGCGCGGCCGAGGCGCTGGACGCGACGCTGGGCCACGTCCGCAACGCCCTGGAACGCCTAGCCGGCTGAGACGACGTCGGGCCCGAACACCTCGTAGTGGATGTCCGTGACACCCATGTCGAGCAGCTGAGCCCGTACCGCGCGCAGGAACGGCACCGGTCCGCACAGGTAGGCGGTGGCGCCGGCCGGGACGGGCACCGACGCGAGGTCGACGAACCCGGTCCGCTCGGCGGGCCACTCCCCGATCGGCCGCTCGTAGAAGACGTGCGCCTGCGCGTCCTCCAGCTTCGCCACGAGTTGCGTGAGCTCGGTGCGGAACGGGTGGGAGAACTGGTCGCGATCACCGTGCACCGCGACCACAGGGCGGGTGGAGCCGGTGGCGGCCAGCTCGGCGAGCATCGACATCATCGGCGTGCAGCCGATCCCCGCCGACGCGAACAGCACGGGGCCGTCGCCCGGCCGCAGCGTCACGTCGCCCGCCGGC
>JASLAV010000238.1 GCA_030146905.1 Lentzea sp.
CCACCTCCGACGAGCGCAACAACGACGACCGTCGAGACGACGGCGATGATACGACGCTTCTTGGCCCGCTCGTGGCGGTAGACCATCTGACGCTCAAGCTTGCGCTTGGCTGCCGCGCGTCGCTGCTCGTTGGTGGGCACGTGCTCCCTCCCCAGGGACTCATGCGAATAGGGCGGTCGGCTCGGCAGTCTAGGGCCTGGGCATATGAGCTTTGTGTGGTGGTTAGGCTGTCGTTGGAACAGGGAGGTCATCTCGTGCTCGTGATCGGGTTCCCCACCGGTGCGCTCCAGGCGAACTGCTTCGTCCTGGCAGCCGGTGCGGGCGAGCCCTGCGTGATCGTCGACCCCGGTCAGGACGCGGTCGAACCGATCGAGCAGGCGTTGCGCGAGCACCGTCTCGCGCCTGTCGCCGTGCTGCTCACCCACGGGCACTTCGACCACACCTACTCCGTCACCCCCGTCTGCGACGGCAACGACGTCCCCGCGTACATCCACCCCGACGACGTGGAGATGCTGGCCGACCCGTTGAAGGGCATCAGCCGCGAGTCCGCCGCGTTCTTCGGCGGCAACCTGGAGATGCGCGAGCCGTCCGACGTCCGCGAGCTCACCGACGGCGCCGTCCTGGACCTCGCCGGGCTGAAGATCACCGTCGACCACACGCCGGGCCATACCGGCGGGTCGGTGATGTTCCGCTCCGGCGCGCAGGAAGGGGGTCGCCTGGTGATCTCGGGTGACACGCTCTTCGCCGGTTCCATCGGACGCACCGACCTGCCTGGCGGTGACCACTCGCGCATGCTGTCGTCCCTGCAGGACAAGGTCATGACCTTGCCCGACGACACGGTGGTGCTGCCCGGCCACGGCCCGACGACGACCATAGGCCGAGAACGTGCGACGAATCCGTACCTGCTCCAGTTGCAGGACGTTCAGGACACTGTTCACATCAAGGGCGTGGCCGCCCCGCACCGAGGACTCTGAGAGACGTGTTTTCCGCACCCAAAGGCGTTCCCGACTACATCCCGCCGACCTCTGCCGCTTTCGCGCACGTCCGGTCCGTCCTGACCCGGTCGGCCGAGCTGGCGGGCTACGGCTACGTCGAGCTGCCGGTCTTCGAGGACACGGCGCTCTTCTCGCGCGGTGTCGGCGAGTCGACCGACGTCGTGACGAAGGAGATGTACACCTTCCTCGACCGGGGTGAGCGCTCCATCACGCTGCGCCCCGAGGGCACCGCCGGCGTGATGCGCGCCGTGATCGAGCACAGCCTCGACCGCGGCTCGCTGCCGGTGAAGCTCTACTACGCGGGCCAGTTCTTCCGCGCGGAGGCCCCGCAGGCCGGCCGGTACCGCCAGTTCCACCAGGTCGGCATCGAGGCGATCGGCGTCGACGACCCGGCGCTGGACGCCGAGGTCATCGCCGTCGGCGACGCCGGGTTTCGCGCGCTGGGCCTGTCCGGCTACCGCCTGGAGCTCACCTCGCTCGGCGACGCGAACTGCCGTCCGGCGTACCGGTCGCTGCTGCAGGAGTTCCTGGCGAAGCTGCCGCTCGACGAGCCGACCCGGCAGCGCGCGGAGCTCAACCCGTTGCGCGTGCTCGACGACAAGCGGCCGGAGGTGCGCGCCCTCGTCGCCGAGGCGCCGCTCATGGTGGACCACCTGTGCGACGGGTGCCGCACGCACTACGAGCTCGTGAAGGGGTACCTGACCGAGCTGGGCGTGAAGTTCGTCGAGAACCCGCGCATGGTCCGCGGTCTCGACTACTACACCAAGACGACGTTCGAGTTCGTCCACGACGGGCTGGGCGCGCAGTCGGGCATCGGCGGCGGCGGTCGCTACGACGGCCTGATGGCCCAGCTGGGCGGCCAAGAGCTGTCCGGCGTCGGCTTCGGCCTCGGTGTCGACCGCGCGCTGCTCGCGGCGCAGGCGGAGGGCGTGCTGCCGGAGTTCAGCCGCGTCGACGTGATCGGCGTGCCGCTGGGCGAGGCCGCGCGGGCCAGGCTGGTCGCGATCGCCGGTGAGCTGCGCGCCGCGGGGGTGCGCACGGACCTGGTCTACGGCGGGCGCTCGATGAAGGCGGGTTTCAAGGCCGCAGACAAGTCGGGTGCGAAGCTGGCGCTGGTGCTCGGGGAGCGCGACCTGGAGGCCGGGAACATCGGGGTGAAGACCCTGGCGACCGGCGAACAGGTCACCGTGGGGCTGGCGGACGTGGTCGAGGCGGTGCGCAACGGACTGAAGCCGGCGGCGCTCGTGGCCGGTGTGCCCGGTGGCGTCGAGGGACTGGCGTCGGACACGGGTGCCGAGGTGGCCGAGGCGGTGCGGGAGAACCCGTGAGCGACGACAAGCTCGTTCTCGACCTGCTGGACAAGGTGACGGTCCGCAAGCGTGCGCGCATGGTGGCGATCGGCGGCATCATGGTCAGCCTCGCCTTCGGCGCGATCGTGGGTCTCATCGGTGGCCGCTGGCCCGGTGTCATCGCCGGGGCCATCGTGGCGGTGCCGGTGATCCTGCTGGCGATGTCGGAGGCCCGCCGCACGGTGTGGCTGAAGGGCACGACCGTGTACGTCCGCGCGTTCGGCACCCGCGAGGTCGACCTCGCGACGGCCGACGGCTTGGACCTGCTGGTCACCGACCTGCGCGGCGCCAGGACCGTCGGGCTGTTCGTGCGCGGCGGCAAGAAGGCGATCAACGTCGCGCTGTCGATGTACGCCGGTACCGGCGGTCGTGAGCTGGGCATCTACCAGCTCCGGCGGCTCGCCGACGCGCTGGCCGCACGCGGTGACACGCCGGGGCTGGTGTTCTCCGAGCTGCTCGTGGCCCAGCTGCGGGCAGAGGCGCAGGGGCTCGCGGCGGCGGAACGGCCGCTGTACCGGCTCGGGTCGCTGGCACCGGCGGGACGGATGGCGCAGAAGCTCCATCCTGACGCCGTGTCGAAGTTCGTGACCTCGCTGGACTGAGGCCCCTCCCGCCTCAGGTGCCCCAGAGGCCCGACGGCGGGGCGGGGGAGATGATGGCTGTCGCGTCGGTGGTGACCGGCGCGCCGCCGATGAACTTCGTCAGCCCCGTGCCGTGTTCGACCCGTCCGGGGAACGGGTCGCCGGAGGTCGCGCGGGTCAGCTGCTGCATCGGCAACCCGTTGTGCGAGGCCATGATCACGAAGTTGCCGAACCGGCGGCCGCGGAACACCCCCGGTTCGGCGAGCACGCAGACGTGCTCGAACACCGCGCGCACGGTCGCGCACTGGGCGCGAGCGAACTGCAGGCCGTTGCCGTCGCCGATGTTCGCCGCGTAGATCCCGTCGCCGGCCAGTGCCGCGGACGCCTGCCGCACGTACTCGACCGAGGTCAGGTGCGCGGGTGTGCGTGCGCCGGCGAAGCAGTCGCTCACGATCAGGTCGAACGAGCCGGGGCGTGACTTCACGAGCACGGCGCGGGCGTCACCCGTGGTGATCTTCACGCGCGGGGGCGGCGGGAGTTCGCGGCGGATGAACGCGATCAGGCCCGCGTCGATCTCGGCGACCTGTTGAGACGCCCTGGGGAGCAGATCGGCCACGTAGCGGGCTAGCGTGAGCGCGCCACCACCGAGGTGGAGAACACGCGAAGGCGCGGTGAGATCGACGATGTGACCCAGTCTGCGGACGTACTCGAACTCCAGGTAGGTCGGGTCGTCCAGGTCCACATGCGACTGTGGGGTTCCGTTGACCCGCAACGTCCACGAGTTCCGCCCACCCAGATCGGGAACCAGTTCGGCGACGCCGGAGTCGATCGACTCGGTGATCGCCTCTGTGCCGGGCCGCTGTCTTCCCACCGCTCCATTGTCTCATCGCGTGTGTCAGTCCTGAGGAGGACCCGAATGCAGGTTGTCGCCAACGTCCTGATCGCCCTGGTGGCGGTGATCCACGTCTACATCGTGGTGCTCGAGATGTTCCTCTGGACGACGCCGCGCGGCCAGAAGGCGTTCGGCATCACGGCCGAGTTCGCGCAGGAGTCGAAGGCCCTCGCCGCGAACCAGGGCCTCTACAACGGCTTCCTCGCGGCCGGTCTGGTCTACGCGCTGGTCCGCCAGGACTTCGGCGCGTCGGTGCTCTTCACGGTGTTCGTGATCGTCGCGGGCGTCTACGGCACGTTCACGGCGAGCCGGAAGATCTTCTTCGTGCAGGTGGTACCTGGCGTGCTGGCGCTGCTCTTCGTGCTCTTGGCGCGCTAGGACGCTCCCACGGCCCCTTGTCGGGGTCGTAGCCGGTGAAGAGGTCGCCCTCGATGCGCGCGGGCCGCGGTGCGGCGGGCTTCGCGCGCTTCACGGTCCTGGGTTCCGGCTCCGGTTCGGGCTCGGGTTCCGGCTCGGGGGTCGCGGCAGGGGCGATCTCCTGGCGCGCGGCGATGAGCGCGGCCAGCGCCGTCGTCACCGGCACCGCGGCGACCAGGCCGATGCTGCCGACCAGCGTCCTGACGATCTCCTGCGCGATCTGCTGCGCGGTCAGGATCTCGCCCATGGACCGCCCGGCCAGCGAGATCGCCAGCAGCAACGGCAGCGCCGCGCCCGCGTAGGCCATCACGAGCGTGTTCACCACGGACGACATGTGGTCGCGGCCGATCCTCGACCCCGCCGCGAACAGCTCTCGCCACGTCAGCTTGTCGTTGGCCCTGCGCAGCTCCCACACCGCGCTGGTCTGCGTCACCGTCACGTCGTCGAGCACGCCCAGCGCGCCGATCAGGGTGCCCGCGAGCAGCAGGCCGCGCGTGTCGATGCCGGTGCCGAGCACGGTGACGAGGTTGATCGTGTCCTCGTCGAGGCCGGTCAGCTTCGACAACGCCGAGAACGACGCGCCCAGCACGCCGATCAGCGCGAGGCTCACCAGCGTTCCCAGCACGGCGGTCGACGTCCGCGCGGAGATCCCGTGCGTCAGGTACAGGACCACGAACATGATCAGCCCGGCGCCGACCACCGCGACCAGCAGCGGGTTCTGGCCCGCCAGGATCGACGGCATGATGAACAGCACCAGCACCACGAAGCTCAGCAGCAACGCGCCCAGCGCCGCGAGCCCCTGCCACCGCCCGAGCAGCAGCACGGCGGCCGCGAAGAGCAGCGCCAGCACGACGAGCGACCAGCCGCGCTGGAAGTCGACGATCTGGTACGACTCCGCCGCCTGCGGCTGACTGCCCGAATAGGACAGCACGACCTCGTCGCCGACCTGGAACCGCGGCGCGCCGGGGCCGTCCACGCTCGGGATCGTGATGCTCTGCCCGCTGGCGTCGCCGTCGGACATCTTCACGGTCACCGCGACGCACTTCTCGCCGCAGTTCGCCTGCACACCGGTGACGACCGCCGCGACGGGTTTCTGGTGCAACCCGATGTCCGCGCCGGTCTTCTGCTCGTACCCGAACGGGTAGAGCAGTGCCGCGCCGACGATCGTGGCCAGCGCCAACGGCACCAGCAGCCACGTCAGCAACGTGCGAACGCGCTGCGACGCCGGTTCGTCGTTCAGCGCGTGGCTATGCCCGTGACCGTGACCCACGCGCGACATCCTGCCGCATGAGATGTTCAACCGCAGTGACGGCGGTGGCGAACCGGTCGTCGGTGACTTTGAGCCACGGCACGCCGCGCCTCGCGAGCTCGCGTTCGAACAGGCCGGTCATCCACTCCCGGAGGTGTTCGCCGTCACGCCAGCCGTCCTGTTCGAACGGGACGCCGGTGTGGTCGGTCAGCAGGTAGAGGTCCGGTTCGGTGCCGGTGAAGACCTCCGGGCGGAGACCGAGGTAGCGCTCGCCCCAGACCGTCGCGGCGAACGCGTCGTTGTCCGCGACGACCAGCGGTGCCGTCTCGGCCTGGATGCGGCGTTCTTGTTCGCGTGCAACGTCTTCGAAGTCGCCCGGCGTCCACACCAGATCGTCCACAGTGGCGCCGGGGTCGAACGCCCGCGCGGCCGTGAGCTTGTGCTCGGTGTGCTCCCGGCCGTACTCGGGGATCCACGGCGCCCGGAAGTGGTGTGCGAGCTGGGTGGACAGCGTCGTCGTGCCGGTGCTCTCCGCACCGACGACCACGACCTTCCAGCCGAGCCCTCGCCGGGTTGCCGGTGCGAGGTGGTGCCAGTTCGCGACGGGGTCGGTCCGCACCGCCGTGCCGGAGACGGGGTGCGTGAAGCGGTCGGGGTCGACGAGCACGTGCCGCGCGCCGAGCCGTCGTGCCAGCTCGTCGCCGTACTTCTCACTGGAGAACACGACGTCGACCGGTGCTGCCGACGGGTCGCCGTCCGCGATGGCGCGGCGGGCGAGGACGGCGCGCGTCAGTGCGACGTGCAGGTCCCAGATCTCGTCGGAGTCGAAGTCCATCGGGTGGTCGTCGAGGTCTCCGACGATCCGGATGCCCGGACCGGTGTGCGTCTCGGCCAGCCAGCGCACGCGGTGTTCGAGCGGGATGGTCTCCGTCGAGGCCGCGAGCACCGTGACGGTCGTGCGAACGCTCCGGGAGGCCGCCGTCTCGATGAGGTGGTGGTGCCCGTTGTGCGGTGGGTAGAACTTGCCGAGCACCAGCGCGTGGCCGAACTCCTTCACGCGGGCACCTCGTTCTTCAGGTCCTTGGTCCAGTTGCGCAGCCCGATCACGCACAACACCATGAACCCCACGTACAACACGGCTGTCAGGTACAGCTCCTTGTACGCGTAGAGCGGTACGTAGATGACGTCCGCCGCGATCCACAGCCACCAGCACTCGACCTTCTTGCGCGCCTGCCCCCAGGTCGCGAGCAGCGACAGCACCGTCGTGACGGCGTCCCAGAACGGCACGGTGGACTCGGTGAAGGTGATGAGGACCCAGTGCAGCGAAGCGGTTCCGAGCACGCCGGCGACCGCGAGCCAGAGCCACTGCGTTCCCGTGGTGCGGCTGACGTGCAGGGTGCTGTGCCGTTCGCCGCCGCGCACCCACGCCCACCAGCCGTAGACGGCCAGGACCATGTAGACGACCTGGAGGCCGGAGTCCGCGTACAGCCCGCTGGTCCAGAACAGCACCAGGAACGCGATGTTGTTGGCGATGCCGATGGGCCAGTTCCAGGGGTTTTGCCTGGCGACGAGCCACACGCACAGTGCGCCGGTGACGAAGCCTGCTACCTCAACGGGTGACACTGGCACTCCTTGACCGCTGTTCGAACATGTGTTCGAATCGAGAGTGTGCGATGGGACGGACAGAAACTCGAGGCAGAGCCGCAACAGGCACTACCGGGGCTACCGGGACTGGTGCGCAGCGTACGAACTCCTGAGTTCGCGGACGTGGTGTTCCACGAGGTCCGCGCCAAATCCGTGCTCAACGGGGTACCGGGTTCGTCGCTGCCGTTCTCGTGGACGGTGAACCCGTATCGGGGCTGCTCACACGCCTGCACCTACTGTCTGGCCGGTGACACGCCGGTCCTGATGGGCAACGGTCGCACGAAACCGTTGGCCGAGCTCCGGGAGGGCGATGAGATCTACGGCACCGAACTGGTCGGGAACTACCGGCGCTACAAGCTCACCACCGTCCTCGCGCACTGGGAGACCCGCAAG
>JASLAV010000240.1 GCA_030146905.1 Lentzea sp.
ACCGCCGCTGGAACCCGAACATCCAGTCTGTGCGCGCGAAGGTCTCGGCCTCGCAGCGTCAGCGCATCAACGTGTGCACCTCGTGCCTCAAGGCCGGCAAGGTCGTGCGCGGCTGACAACGCCACAGCTCGTTAGTTCGAAATGAGTCCGGCTCCGGCCGGGCTCATTTCGCGTTTCAGGGCCCTGTGCACGAACACCAGGCAGACCACGCCGACGAGCACGGCCCCGGTGCCGCCGAGCGCGAAGACCGCGCGCGGCCCCATCACCAGCAGCAGGCCACCCGCCGCGGCCGTTCCGAGCAGGTTCGCGCCGGTCACCATCGACCCGACGGCGGCGAACGCCCGCCCGCGCATCTCCTCCGGCGTGCGTAGCCGCACGATGGCGTTCACCGTGACGTTGTCGACGCCGTTGGACACACCGCCGATGAACCACCCGATCCCGGCGGTCAGGACGAACGGGAAGATCGCCGGGATCAGCACCGCGATCCCCGTCGTGACGCCGGTGATCGCCAACGCGTAGGCGACCTGCGGCACCGTCCTCAGTCGTGCGGCCAGCCTGTTGCCGACGATCACGCCGCCCATCCAGCACGCCTGCATGGCGCCGAGCAGGAACTCGTCGCCGTGCAACACGAACCGCACGAACGCGGGGTCGGCCACGTTGATCACCACGACCGCCCCGACGAAGAACGCCAGCCCGAGGATCGCCGCGAACAACACGGGGTCCCCGCGCACGTGCCGGACACCGGCGAGCGCACTCGGCCGTTCCGCGTGCTCGCCGGACGGCCGGCGTTCTGACTTCACGAACGCCAGCACCGCCGCGTAGGCGAGGAAGGTGCAGCCGTCGATGAGCATCGCGGCGGGGTGACCGAAGATCCCGGCGAGCAACGCGCCACCGGTGACGCCGGACATGCTGCCGACACTGCGCCCGATGCTCAGCCAGGAGTAACCGCGCGTCGCTTCTTCCTCGCCCGCGATGTGCGGCACCAGAGCGGAGAGGGCCGGCTGGGTCACCGCGCGGCCGCAACCGGAGACGAGCACCAGCGCCACCACGAAGACGGGCTGGCCCATCAGCGGCGCGATGGCCGCGATCGCGACGCCCTGGCAGAGCAGGGCGCCGATCAGCAGGCGGCGGTTCGGGAACCGGTCGACGAGGACACCGGCGAGCGGTGCGCCGAGCACGACCGGCAGGAGCTCCGCGACGAGGATCGCCGCGACCAGCAGCGGGCTGATCGGCGTCGCCCAGAAGAGCAGGACGAGCAGCGACAGCGAGTTGCCGAACTCGGAGACGGCCGCTCCCGCGGCCGTCAACCTCAGATCACGTCTCGCCTGCGGACCTACGGAAGTTTCCAGTCGATCGGCTCGGCGCCCTGCTTCTCCAGCAGTTCGTTTGCGCGGCTGAACGGCTTCGAACCGAAGAAACCGGAGTGCGCCGACAACGGCGACGGGTGCGCGGATTCGATGGCGGGCAAAGGCTCCAACAACGGACGCAGGTTGCGCGCGTTGCGGCCCCACAGGATGGACACGAGAGGTGCGTCACGAGCGGCCAGCGCTTTGATGGCCTGCTCGGTGACGGCTTCCCAGCCCTTGCCCTGGTGGGAGTTGGCCTTGCCGGGCTGCACGGTCAGCGCCCTGTTGAGCAGCAGCACACCGCGCTCTGACCACGGCGTCAGATCACCGTTGGACGGAATCGGGTGGCCGAGGTCGTCGGCGTATTCCTTGTAGATGTTGATGAGCGACTTGGGAATGGGCCGCACGTCGGGCGCCACCGAGAACGACAGGCCGACCGCGTGGCCGGGTGTCGGGTACGGGTCCTGTCCGACGATCAGCACCTTGACCTGGTCGAACGGCTGCTGGAACGCACGCAGCACGTTCTCACCGGCCGGCAGGTAGGTGCGGCCGGCGGCGACCTCCGCGCGCAGGAACTCACCCATGGCGGCGATCTGGTCAGCAACGGGGGCGAGAGCTTCAGCCCAACCGGCTTCGACAACTTCGTTGAGAGGACGAGCCACGGCTGTGAACCCTATCTCACTCAATCGAGCCGACGGAGCTTCTCCCGGTACAGAGCGATGTTCTGGACGTATTTCTCGACGATGAATGCCCAGGCGTGTTCCGGCACGACATAACCGGCACGCTCACGGGCAGGAACTCCGAGAACCATCGAGCGTTCGCGGACGTGGCCGTCGAACGAGACCACCGCGCCGGCGCCGACAATCGCGCCCTTTTCCACGATGGAACCGTTGAGCACCACGGAACCGGACGCGATCAGGCATTCGTCGGCGACGGTCGCGCCCTCGATGTGCACGTTGTGCCCGATGACGCACGACGACCCGATGTGCACCGGGTGGACCTCGGTGCAGTGGATGACCGTGCCGTCCTGGATCGACGTGCGCTCGTCGATGACGATGCGGCCGTAGTCGCCGCGCAGCACGGCCTGGGGCCACACCGACGAATGGGCGCCGATGCGCACGTCCCCGATCACCGTCGCGTCCGGGTGCACGTACGCGTCCGGGTGGATCTGCGGCGTGTAGTCCCCCAGCGCATAGATGGCCATGCGCCCGAACCTACAACGGCTTCCCGAAGCACCGGCTGTCCGGGTGGTCGCGGTAGACGCCGAAGTTCGCGATCCGCTCGTAGCCGTTGGACGTGTACAGGCCGATCGCCTCCGGCTGGCGCGTACCGGTCTCCAGCACCATCCGCCGCATGCCCGCCTCGCGGGCGGTCGCCTCCAGGTGGGCGAGCACCTGCCGGGAGAGGCCGTTGCCGCGCGCGGACTCGACGACGTACATCCGCTTGATCTCGGCGGCGCCGTCGAGCTCGTCGTTCACGCGCCAGCCGCCGCACGCGACGGGCACGTCGTCGAGGTAGCCGATCACGAAGTACCCGAGCGGCGCGGCGAACTGCGCCGGGGCTACCGGCGTGATGTCGGCTTCGCCGTAGCGCTCGACGTAGACCTGCTGGAGGTCTTCGATCATCTTGACCGAGTCCGGATGGTCATACGGTCGCGTGCATAGTTCCACGGGATTGCAGTCTACGCGCGCCAGTGCTCCCAGCCAGGGGGTTTCTCGTACGTCCTGCCGTCCACGGTCACCCCTTCTCCCGCGCGGACCGTGCCGATCGTGGTCCAGTTCGGCGGAACCGACTTCGGGCCGGGGAACGTCGCCACGAGCGCGTGGTCCTCGCCTCCGGTCAGCGCCCAGTGCCGCGCGTCGCCGCCGAGCGCCGACGCGACGTCGAGCAGGCGCGGGTGCAACGGCAGCAGCTCCGTGCGGATGTCGATCGCCACACCGCTGGAGTCCGCGATGTGACCGAGGTCCTGCAGCAGGCCGTCCGAGACGTCGATCATGGAGGTGGCACCGGCCTCCGCGGCCTTGGGGCCTTCCTCGTACGGCGGCTCCGGAGTGCGCTGGGCGTTCACGATGCCCACCGGCGAACGGAACCCGCGGCCGAGCACGGCCAGTCCCGCTGCCGCCCAGCCGAGCCGGCCGGCGACCGCCACGACGTCCCCGACGAGCGCTCCGGACCTCGTGACCGGCTCGAGCCCGTTCATGTCCCCCATGGCGGTGATGGAGATCACCAGCGTGGCGGAGCTGACCATGTCGCCTCCGACGATGCCCGCTCCTGCCGTCGCCGCTTCCTCCCACAGGCCCGACATGATCCCCTCGACGACCGACGCGGGGGTGTCGGGAGGACAGGCGAAACCGACCAGCAGAGCGGACGGCAGCGCGCCCATCGCGACGACGTCCGCGAGGTTCACCGCGGCCGCTTTTCGGCCCACCTGCTCGGGTGTTGACCAGTCGAGTCTGAAGTGGACACCCTCGACCAGCAGGTCCTTGGAAGCGACGACGCGTCCGTCGGGAACGGCGACGACGGCCGCGTCGTCACCGGGACCGAGGATGGTCGTCTCCGGTTGCGCCCGACCGGTCGTCACCCGGTGGATGAGGTGGAACTCACCCACTTCGGCGACCGTCTCCGCGTCGCGCGGCGGCTCCGGACGCAAAGTTGCCTCCCAATCTGAGCATTCGGAACCCCAACTGGGGTACGTTGCGTGACACGTTCCTACCTCGACCCAACCTGTCGCGACGAAGGGGCACGCCGTGGTGCATGCATACATCCTCATCC
>JASLAV010000274.1 GCA_030146905.1 Lentzea sp.
GCAGTCCGTTTTGGACAGCAGGTCGACCCGGATCCCCTTGTCGTCCACCGGAATCGGCACGGTCTCCAGGCCGTTCGACCGCAACATCTCCTCGGCTCCGACGTGACTGGGCTGCTCGATCGCGATGCTGCCGCTCAGGACTCTGGCGGTGAGCTGCAGCCCGTCCGCCGCGCCGTTGGTGATCACCACGTCCTTCGCGACGACCGCGCGCACGCGGGCCAGGTAGTCGACGATCTCCTTGCGCAGCCCCAGGAACCCCGCCGGGTCGGGGTAGGCGAGGTCGTCGTCGGGGAGCTCGGCGAGCGCCGCCCGGTGCGCGGCAACCCATTCGGCACGCGGAAAAGCGCCCAGCGCGGGCAGTCCTGGCCGCAGGTTGTACCGCCACCGCCGCGGCGGCTCCGGCACACCGCACGCGCCGGCCGGGCCGAGACTCGCGACCGTCGTCCCCGAACCCCTCCTGGTGGTGAGGTAGCCCTCCGCCACGAGCTGCGTGTACGCCGACGTCACGGTCCCGCGCGCCACCCCCAGCTGCGCGGCGAGGTCACGGCTCGACGGCAGCCGCGTGCCCGGCACGAGCCGCCCGTCGCGGATCGCCCTGCGCAGCTCGACCTCCACGCCGCGGCGCCGCTGATGCCCCGGCAGCAGTAGTTCGCGGAAAGTGGTCCAGTTCGTGGTCATTGAAGTGGAGCTTAAACCTGGACCAGTCCGGAGCAAGGCTCTGAGCCATGAAACTCGGGGTGGCCGCGGGAGCGACAGCGGCAATGATCGTCGGCGCGTCGGTGCCGATCACGGGAATGCTGGAGGGCTACCCGGTCCTGACCGGTCAGGCCATGCGGTACGCGTTGAGTGCGGCCGTGTTGCTGCTGGTCGCACGACGTCTGCCCACGCCGTCGTGGCGCGACATCCCGCCGTTGCTGGGATTGGTCGTGGCGGGCATGCTCGGCTTCAACGCCCTGCTCATCGCCTCGCAGCAGTACGCGGAACCGGGTTTTGTCGCCGCCGTGATGGGCGGCGCCCCCATTGCTCTGGCACTGCTCTCACGCCAACGCACTACCTCGGCCCTCGTGGGCGCCGTGGTGGTGGCGGCGGGCATCGTGCTGTTGTCCGGCGGCGGGTCGTGGCACGGTCCTGGCCTCGTGCTCGCACTGCTCACGATGGCGGGCGAGGTCTGCTTCACGTTGTTCGCCGTCGGGGTCGTGCGTCGGCTCGGCGTGCTGGGCGTGGCCACGTGGACCTGCCTTCTCGCCACGGTGATCGGCGCGGTTCTCGGCACGTTCGTCGGCGGCTGGCAGGTGCCGGACACGCGGCAGACGTTCGCGCTGGTGCTGCTGGCGATCGTGGTGACCGCCTTCGCGTTCGGGCTCTGGTACTTCGCCGTGAACCGGCTGGGCGCCGATCGCGCCGGGGTGCTCATCGGCCTGATGCCGGTGTCCGGCCTGGCGACGTCCGTGCTGCTGGGCGCACAGCAGCTCACACTCGTGTCCGTCCTCGGCGTCACCACGGTCGCGCTCGGGTGCGTCATCGGGCTTCGCAGGCCCCAGGAAACCCGAGAGCCGTCCGCCGGCGTTCTCACCGAACGGACGGCTCCCAGCGTCACGTGAGATCGGGCCCCTGCGAGCGCAGGTCGTCGACTTTCGACATCGCGTCCCGCAGCTCGCCGAGCCACGAGTCCGCGTGCTCGCCGACCAGACGCACGGCCCAAGCCAGCGCGTCGGCGCGAGAGCGAGCCACACCGGCGGCCACCAGCGTGTCGAGCACCTGGCGTTCCGGCTGGCGCAGGCGCGTCATCACCGGGACGGCCAGGTGCGTGAACAGCTCGCGCGTGCCTCCCTGGACTGCGCCCCATGCCACCTTGCGGGCGTAGCGGTGCTCGGCCTGGCGCGCGATCTCGATGCGCTCGTCCCGCGTCTCCTCGCGCCAGCGGGCGATTCGGCCCGACTCGGCCGCGGCGCGCGAGGCGTCGTCGAACTCACCTTCGAGCGCCGGCAGCGTGCCGACGACCGTGATCTCCTCGCGGTCGATGACCACCTCCGGCGCACCCGTGAACCAGCCGTCGGGCAGCCTGCCCGCGAACCACGCCGCCGCGTCGTCGGCGGAGGGCAGGTCAGCCTGCTGCCACCCGCCTCGTCCTCGCCATCCACGTCCCATTTCGACCACCCCTGATTACATGATTACGTCATTGCTGACGTTACGCGTGCAATCAGTCAGAGGGTGTTCGCCGTCAGCGAAGTGACCAGCGCATCTGCCGTCACGACGGGCAGGTCGCAGACGTAACCGCGGCACACGTAGGCCGCAGGGGCCTCGTCGACCAGCGGACGGTCTTCCAGCAACGGCACGGACTCCGGTTCTCCTGCCACGACGACGCCGCCTCCTGGCAGATGGGCGACCGCCGCGGCCCACAGCGACGCCCGGCGCGGGTCGTTGCCCGACCCCACCACGGCCACCTGCAGCGGACCCGCCACCAACGCCTCGGCGACGGTCAGCCAGTGGCCGGCGAACCGGGGTGCCTGTGCGGCCAGCAGCCCGGCCCGGGTCACCGCCGCCGAGGCCGCCTCCAGGTACCGCGAGGAACGGTCCGCGCCGGACAGCAGCGAAGCCGTGAACAGGGCCGAGGCCAGCGAGGACGCACCGGAAGGCGACGCGTTGTCCGTCGAGTCGGCGGGACGGCGCACCAACGCCTCGGCGTCGTCAGCGGTGTCGTAGTAGGCGCCCGGCGAATCCGGAACGGCGAACCGCGAGAGAGCGATGTCCAGCAGCCCGCACGCCAGGTCGAGCCACCTGATCGAACCGGTGACCTGGTGCAACGCCAGCAGGCCGTCGGCGACGCAGCCGTAGTCCTCCAGCACGCCGAACGACGGCCCGGCCACGCCGTCGCGCGAGGTCCGCAGCAACCGCCCCTCGACGAGGTGCACCGACGCGAGCAGCGACGCCGCCCCGGAAGCGGCCGAGATCCACGACGGCTCGCCGAAGAACGCGCCCGCCTCGGCCAGTGCGGCGATCGCCATGCCGTTCCACGCGGCGACCACCTTGTCGTCACGTCCCGGCTGCGGGCGTTCGGAACGACGGGCCAGCAACGCTGCCCGCACGTCCTCCCCCGGCTCCGACACGAACCGCAGCGTCGACCTGCCGTCCTCGAAGTTCGGCTCGGGCGTCACGCCGAAAGCCGCGGCCGCGTCGCCCAGCTCCTCGAAGGACCACACGTAGGTCAGGCCTTCGACGCCGTCCGTGTCCGCGTCCAACGAGGACGCGAAGCCGCCCTCGGCCGTGCGCAGGTCCCGCAGCAGGAACGACGCGGTGTCGCGTGCGACCCGCTCGTAGCGCTCAGAGCCGGTGACGCGCGTCAGGTGCGTGTAGAAGCGGAGCAGCAAAGCGTTGTCGTACAACATCTTCTCGAAGTGCGGCACGACCCACGACGCGTCGACGCTGTATCGCGCGAACCCACCGCCGAGCTGGTCGTACATGCCGCCGTTCGCCATCGCGTCCGCCGTCGTGGTGGCCATCGAGATCGCCTCGACCGAGCCGGTGCGCTCGTGGTGGCGCAGCAGGAACTCGACGACCATCGACGGCGGGAACTTCGGCGCGCCACCGAACCCGCCGTTGCGGCGGTCGAACTCGCCCAGCAACGACACCACCGCGCCGGCCAGCACGTCCGAGTCCACAGTGGAGGGCGGCAGCGGTGCGGCACGGCCGGCGATCTCGTCCACCACCGCGGACGCCGACTCCAGGACCTCGCCGGGACGCGTGGTCCACGTGGCCGACACGGCCTGGACGAGCTGCGTGAACGACGGCATGCCCGGCATCGGCGACGGCGGGTAGTAGGTGCCCGCGTGGAACGGGCGCGCGTCCGGCGTCAGGAACACCGTCAT
>JASLAV010000321.1 GCA_030146905.1 Lentzea sp.
CCCGGCGCGGTCGCGGTCGTCGACATCGCCTACGCCGCACTGGGGTGCTCCGCCGACGTCGCGGAGCGGTACCTCGTCGACGGCGTCACGATCAGCCACGACAACTGCCCGCACCAGTCGGTGATCTGCGGCCCGGTCGACCGCCTCGAAGAGGTGCTGGCCACGCTCAAGTCCCACGGTGTCATGGCGCAGCTCATGCCGTTCCGCACCGGCTTCCACACCCCGGCGCTCGCCCCGTACCTGAGCAGGGCCAGGGAGATGCTCGACCAGCTGCCGGTGCGCACCCCGGACGTCCCGGTGTGGTCGGCGAACTCCCTCGAACCCATGGCCGCCGGAGAGGTCCGCGACCTCGTGCTGCGCCACCTCGTCGAGCCGGTGAGGTTCCGGCCGCTGCTGGAACGCCTGCACCGCGAGGGCTTCCGCGCGTTCGTCCAGATCGGACAGGGCAGTCTGCCGGGGTTCGTCGGCGACACGCTGTCCGACCGGCCGCACCTCGCCGTGAACGCCGACATCGCGCCGGAGGCGTTGTGGGCGTTCGGGCTCAAGCGCGGCACGGCCCACCGGGTGAAGCTGCGGCTCGGCACACCGAGGATCACGGTCGGCCCGCTCGGCACCGATCCCGTCCCGGCCGCGGGCGACACCCCGATGTCCGCCGCGGTCAACCGGCTGCTGGCCCACACGAACGCCGTGGCGCGCGAGGTGGCAGGGGCGGTGAGGCTGGGCCGGGCAGGGTTGCAGACAGGGTCTCGGGGCGAGGTGACCGGCACGGTGAGGCCGGACGAGATCGGCTTCACCCGCGAGTTCTCGTTGCGCACCATGCCGGAGCTGGTGGACCACTCGGTGTTCCCGCAGCCGCGGGGCTGGCCGGACCTGGCGGACGGGTTCCCGATCGTGCCCGCGACCGGCCTGCTGGAGGTGTTCGCCGACGCCGCCCGCCGGCTGACCGGCGGCACGGTCCACGGCTTCGCGCGGCTGAGGGCCAAGCGCTGGCTCACGGCACTGCCCGCGACGACGGCGAAGATCTCCGCCCGCGCCGAAGGCCGTGACCGCGTCGTCGTCAGGGTCGGCGACTACGCCGAGGGCGTCGTGCTGATGACGCCGCAGACGGCCCACCGCGTCGCTGAGGACCTGCGGGGCGTCCGAGAGGCACCGGTGTCCGCCGGCGAGCTGTACACGGAGAACTGGATGTTCCACGGACCGGCGTTCGCGGGCGTCACGAGGATCGACTGCCTGGCGGACAACGGGATCGCGGGTGTGCTGACGCCGTTGCCGGCACCGGGCGCGCTGCTCGACAGCGCGGGGCAGCTGATCGGCCACTGGATGCAGGTCAGCCGCACCGAGGACCAGACGGTGCTGCCGACCGGCATCGAGCAGGTGTCGTTCCACGGGCCGACGCCCACGGTCGACGTCCACTGCACGGCCTGGATCCGCGAGGTGACCGCCCAGGAGATGGTCGCCGACGCCGAGCTGACCGCGGGCGGCGAGCTGTGGTGCCGGATCACCGGCTGGACCACCCGCCGGTTCACCACCGACGACCGCATCTGGCAGGTCAAGCTCAAGCCCGGCACCGAGGTGCTGTCCGTCGAGGACGGCGAGTGGCTGCGCGTCGCGGAGAACTGGTCGGACAGCGCGACCCGCGACCTGATCATGCGCCGCTACCTCAACTCCGCCGAGCGCAGGCACTACGGCGGACTGGACGTGCCGGCCCAGCGGGACTGGCTCCTGCGCGTGATCGCGGTGAAGGACGCCGTGCGCGCGTGGCTGTGGAGCCGCGGGGCCGGGCCGGTCTTCCCGGTGGAACTGACCGTGGACGCCGGCGGCAAGGTGCGCGGCGCCTTCGCCGTGCCACGGGTCGAAGTCGTGTCGGAACAAGGCGGAGCCGCAGCCCGCGTGCGAACGGAGAACTGATGGACGAGGTGCTGCAGCAGGTGGCCAAGATGATCACCGAGGTGGTCGGCCCGGACTTCCTGCTGGGCGTGGAGATCACCCGCGACACCACGTTCAGCGACGACCTGGGGCTCGAGTCGATCGAGTTCGTCGCGCTGGCCGACAAGCTCAACGCGCACTACGGCGTCGACCTCGTGGCGTTCCTCGCGGACATGGACATCGACGAGATCATGGCGATGTCCGTCGGGCGGCTCGTCGACCACATCACGGCCCGTGTCTGAGGTCCACGCCCGAGGGCTGCGGTTCCACGTGCAGCAGCTCGGGCCGGAAGACGGACCGGCCGTGGTGTTCGTGCACGGCCTGGTGATGGACAACCTGTCCAGCTTCTACTACACGCTGGCCGCGCCGCTGGCCCAGGCCGGCTTCCGCACAGTGCTGTTCGACCTGCGCGGCCACGGCCTGTCCGAACGCCCGCCGTCCGGCTACACAGCGGAGGAGAGCGCGGAGGACCTGGTCGCCGTGCTGGACGGGATCGGCGTGACCGAGCCGGTCTTCCTGCTGGGCAACAGCTACGGCGGTGTCGTCGCGATGCACGCGGCCGTGCAGGCCCCCGAACGGGTCGGCGGTGTCGTGCTCGTCGAGTCGGCCGTCGGGGGAGTGGTCGGCGACGCGTGGTTCGAGGACATCACCAACACGCTGACGGTCGCGGCGCTGGGCCTGGAGTTCGACCGCACGCAGGACCAGCTGATGGCGCTGGGCCAGCGCAAGATCGCGAAGCTCGCGGTGAACGCCGACGCGTTGCTCAACGGCACCACGCTGATCGACGACCTCGGCTCCGGCGCGAAGCTCGACCTGACGCAGGTGCGGTGCCCGGTGCTCGGCGTGTACGGCAGCGAGTCCGAGCTGATCGGCGCGGCGGCAGAGCTGCGGGAGCGCATCCCGTCCTGCCGGCTGCACGTCGTCAGCGGGCTCGGGCACACGGTCCTGCGGGAAGCCACGCCCGAGCTGCTCGACGTGCTGTTCGACTGGTTGCCGTCATGAGCCGCTTCCTGTTCGTGGTGCCGCCGCTGACCGGCCACGTCAACCCGACCGCCTCCGTGGGCGGTGAGCTGCTGGCACGCGGGCACGACGTCGCGTGGGTCGGTCATCCCGGCACGCTCAGGCCGCTCCTGCCGGACCACGCTCGGGTCTTCCCCGCCATCGACGACCTCTTGGAGGGCGACATCCGCGCGAAACGGGAGCGGTGGCTCGCGTTGCGCGGGATGGCGGTGCTCAAGTTCTTCTGGGAGGAGTTCCTCATCCCGCTGGGGCACGCGATGGTGCCGGGAACCGAGCTGGCGGTGCGGAGCTTCCGGCCTGACGTGGTCGTCGCCGACCAGCAGGCGCTGGCGGGACCGCTGGTGGCGCGTCAAGCCGGGCTGCCGTGGGTGACGTCGGCCAGCACGTCCGCCGAGCTGGTCAATCCATTGAGGACGATGCCGAAGGTCGACGCGTGGGTGCGCGACCTGCTGCACGGCTTCGCGGGGGCGGACATCAGGTTCTCGGACCTGCTGGTGCTGGTGTACAGCTCCAGGGCCTTGGTGCCCCAGGAGTTCGGCGAGGAAGTGGCCTTCGTGGGACCCGCGCTGGCGCACCGCGTCGAACGCGTGGGCTTCCCGTGGGAACGGCTGACCGGGCAACGGCGGGTGCTCGTGTCGCTGGGAACGCTCAACGGCCCGGCGGGGGAGCGGTTCTTCTGCCAGGTGCTGGAGGCGGTCGCGGACCTCGACGTCCAGGTGATCGTGGTCGCGCCGCCCAGGGAGGCGCCGGACAACGTGCTGGTGCTGCCGTCGGTGCCGCAGCTCGCGTTGATGCCGCACCTCGACGCGGTCGTCACGCACGGCGGCCACAACACGGTGTGCGAGGCGCTCGCCCACGGGTTGCCGCTGGTCGTGGCACCGATCCGGGACGACCAGCCGACCGTCGCCGCCCAGGTCGTGGACGCCGGTGCCGGTGTGCGGCTGACCTACTCGCGGGCGCGGGCCGCAGATGTTCGCAGTGCGGTGGAATCGGTGCTGGACGAGCCGGAGTACTCGGCCGCCGCCGAGCTGGTGCGGGACTCGTTCTCGGCGGCGGGCGGCGCGGCCGCCGCGGCCGACCGACTGGAGAAGGTGGTGGCCGGGTGATCCTCACGGGCTCGATTCTGTCCGGACTGGTGGTGCTCGTCGTCCTGCTGGACGTCCTGCGCCTGCGCTCCCGCGCGGCGGGACTGCGGGTGCTCACCCCCGGCGCGGGTGAGCGCAAGCTCCTCGCGGCCACGGGAGTGCATCCCGAGGGCTCGTGGGAGACCGACGCGGACCTCGTCGACCTCGTGCCGCCCGACCTGCCGACGGTCGCCGCGCTGGACCTGCTCGGCGCCGTCGACCCCAAGAAGTACCGCGACGACCAGTGGGTGCGCGGCGTCAGCGCCTCGCAGGCCGTGCTGGTGCGCGAGGAGTACGCCGAGGAGGTCGGCGGGGACGACCCGACCGAGTTCGTGGCGTTCGTCCGCCGGGTCAAGGACCATGTGAAGGCGGAGGTCGACATCGCGGTGGCGCCGGGGCTGAAAGCCGGGCCGTACGACCTCGGCTACCGGGCGGCGACGTTGCGGCAGCTCGGAAAACGGCCGTCGCTGTGGATCGCGGGCTCGGTCATCGGCTACGCGGCCGTCGCCGCGGCCCTGGTGACGAACTGGCCGTGGGGACTGGTCGCGCTCGCCGCCTACTGGGCCCACCCGCTGCTGGTGTTCGCCGGAACGCCGCTGCGGCCGCGCGACCTGTGGGTGCCGCGGTTCGTGCGCACGCCCTACCTGTGGTTCAAGACGGCGGGGGGCAGGAGGTCCACGGCCGAACGCCGCCAAGCCGCGCACCTGGAGCAGGCAGCGCCCTGGTACGAGCAGAACCGCGACAGGAACTTCCACGAGAAGCGGCGCGACACCTGCCCGTCGTGCGGGAGCCGGGAGCTCCGCCTGTGGGTCACCGCGCACGACCTGGTGCAGCGCAAGCCCGGCACGTTCACGATGGACCGCTGCGTCCGATGTGGACACGTCTGGCAGAACCCGCGGCTGTCGGAGGAAGGACTGGGGTTCTACTACCGCGACTTCTACGACGGCCTCGGCGAGACGTCGGCGGAGGCGGTGTTCTCCGGCAAGACCGAGCCGTACTACGGCAGGGCGCGGATGGTCGAGCCGTTCACGAAGCCGCGGCGCTGGCTCGACGTCGGTTCCGGTCACGCGCACTTCTGCCTGGGCGCCAAGGAGGTCCTGCCGGAGACGGCGTTCGACGGGCTGGACCAGGGCGCCGCCATCGAGGACGCCGCCAGGCTCGGCCGGATCGAGCGGTCCTACCGCGGTGGCTTCAAGGAGTTCGCCGGTGAGCTCAAGGGCCGCTACGACGTGATCAGCATGCACCACTACCTGGAGCACGTGCGGGACCCGTGGGAGGAGCTCGACATCGCCGCGGACGTGCTGCCGGACGGCGGGTACCTCCTGATCGAGCTGCCGGACCCGGAGTGGCGGCTCGGGCGGTTGTTCGGCCAGTACTGGATGCCGTGGTTCCAGCCGCAGCACCAGCACATGATGCCGATCGGCAACCTGGAGCGCGCCCTGGCGGAACGCGGACTGACCACAGTGGCCACGGAACGCGCGAAAGCCCACCTCTGCAACGACTTCACGCTCGCACTGCTGCTGTTCCTCGGCAACGTCGCACCCCGCACGCCCGCGCCGTGGCGCCCGGAACGGGTCCGGCTGCGCCGCACGAGGAGCTTCCTGGTGTGGTCGCTGGGAATCCCGGCGTTCTTCGTCGCGCTGGGCCTGGACCAGACCGTGAACCGGTTCCTCGCGCGCCGCACGGGCAACGGCAACGCCTACCGGCTGCTCGCCCGGAAGACGTCGTGACCGGCATGACCGACATGATCGACATCGCGGACCGGCCGGAGATCGCGCCGGAGCTCAGGCTGGTGCCGCACGCGTTCCGGCGCACGTTCGGCAGGCCGGCCGAGGGGGTCTGGTACGCGCCCGGCGTGCTGAACCTGCTCGGCGGTGCCGTCAGGGTGCGCGCCAAGTGGGGCGCGATCGTCGCGGGGGACCGGCGCGACGACGGCAGGCTCGAACTGGTGTCGGTGAACCGGCCGGCCGAACGCGCGTTGCTGCCGTCCGCCGAGGTTCCCCAGTGGGCGGCGGCGCTGGCCGGAACCGGGGGTGGGGCGACGCTGATGTGCAGCGTCGACCTGCCGCGGGGGAGCGGCCTGTCCGCCGGCGAGGCGCTGAGGACAGCGGTCGGGCTGGCTCTGCGCGACCTGGCGGGTGGGCCTCACGAGGACGCGCCCGCGATCGACCTGGACCTGCCAGGCCGGCGGCTGCTCGTGGTCGACACGCGGATCCGGCGCGCGGAACCGCAGGAGGAACGGCCGTACGCCCCGCACACCGAGGACCTCGGTGTGGCGTTGACGGCGCACCACCACGCCCAGGACCCGGATCCCGAGCAGAACGCGGTGGTCCACGCCGCGCTGGCCGCGGGAGCGCACGGCGCCTGCATGCTGGTCGACCCACCGGGCAGGCCCGCGGTCGCGCTCGTCGACGCGGACCTGGTCCCGGCGGTGAAGAAGGCGATCACGAAGGCGGTGGAGATCCCTCCCCGCTACCTCACGATCGTTCCCGGTCCCTTCAAGGCAGCGGCTTCACGGTGAACTCGGCCCGGCGGAGGTCCCGGGAGTTCGGGCCGACCAGGAGGACGAACTCGCCGGGCTCGACCACCCGGTTGCCGGCGGCGTCGACGATCGTGCAGGCGGAGACCGGGACCTCCACGTCGACCTTCACGGTCTCGCCCGGCTGCACGTCGACCTGCCTGAACGTCTTGAGCTCCTTGTCCGCCCAGCTCACCGACGTGACGGCGTCGCTGACGTAGACCTGCACGGTCTCACGCGAGGGCCGTGAGCCCGTGTTCGTGAGCGAGATGCACGCCTTGACGGTCTCGTCCGGGCGCAGCACCGCCGTCTCGACGAGCAGGTCGCTGTACTCGACGGTCGTGTACGACAGGCCCTCGCCGAACACGAACGCAGGCTCCTGCGTCAGGTCGGCGTAGCGCGTGCCGTGCTGGCCGCGGATCTGGTTGTAGTACGTCGGCTGCTGACCGGCGTGCTCCGCGAACGAGATCGGCAGGCGACCGCTGGGCTCGACCAGCCCGTGCAGCACCTCGGCGATCGCCCTGCCGCCCTGCATGCCGGGGTTGGCCACCCACAGCAGCGCGGCGGCGTTGCGGGCGGACGGGGGCAGGACCAGCGGCTTCGACGCGAGCAGCACCACGACCAGCGGCTTGCCCGTCCCGGCGAGCGCGTCGAGCAGCGCGATCTGGCCACCGATCAGGTCGAGCGTGGCGGTGGAGCGGCCCTCGCCGACCAGTTCGATCTGGTCGCCGACGACGGCCACCACGTAGTCCGCGTCCTCGGCGGCCGCGACGGCCTCGGCGATCAGGTCCGCGTCCGGCGCGCACGGCCGCACGATCGGCGGACGCGGCTGGCCGTCGGGGAACGTGTCGCCCTCGGGGTCCGGTTCGAGCGTCAGGATGTCGGCGCCGCGGGCGTAGGTGACCTCCTGCGACGAGAGCTCGCGCAGGCCGTCCAGGACCGTGGTGATCATCTCGCGCGGGTGGCCGTTGGGCAGCCAGTCGGCCTGGCCGGACGAGCCCGCCCAGTCGCCGAGCTGGGTCTGCGCGTCGTCCGCCAGCGGACCGACGACGGCGATCTTGCCCTTGGACTGCGGGAACGGCAGCACGCCCTCGTTGCGCAGCAGCACGAGCGACCGGCGCGCGACCTGCAGGTTCAACGCCACGTGGTCGTCGTGGTTGATCATGGTGCGCTGGCGTTCCGCGTCGGGCCTGCGGGGGTTCTCGAACAGGCCCAGGTCGAACTTGAGCGTCAGGATGCGGGTGACGGCGCGGTCGAGGTCCGACTCGGCCAGCAGCCCGTCCTCGACGGCCTGCAGCGCGCCCTCGAAGAACTGCGGGGTCGTCATGATCATGTCGTTGCCGGCCTTGACGGCGGCCGCGGCGGCGTGGGCGTAGTCGGGCTGCAGCTTCTGCTCCCAGACCATGCGGCCGACGTTGTCCCAGTCGGTGATGAGCGTGCCCTTGTAGCCCCACTCGCCGCGCAGCACCTCGTCCAGCAGCCACGAGTTGACGGTGATCGGCACGCCGTCGGTGGACTGGTAGCCGAGCATGAACGTCGCGCAGCCCTCGCGGGCGACCCGCTCGAACGGCGGCAGGAACCACGAACGCAGCTTGCGCCGCGACAGGTCGGCCTCGCTCGCGTCCCTGCCGCCCTGGGTCTCCGAGTACCCGGCGAAGTGCTTGGCGGTCGCGAGGATCGCCGTCTCGTCGGCGAGGCCGTCGCCCTGGTAGCCGCGGACCATGGCGGCCGCGAGCTCGCCGATCAGCACGGGGTCCTCGCCGAACGTCTCGTCGACGCGGCCCCAGCGCAGGTCCCGCGAGATGCACAGGACCGGGGAGAACGTCCAGTGCACGCCCGTGGCCGCCGCCTCGACCGCCGTGACGCGCGCGACCTGCTCGACGAGGTCCGGGTCCCAGGTCGCCGCCATGCCGAGCTGGGTCGGGAAGATCGTCGCGCCCTCGTAGAACGAGTGGCCGTGGATGCAGTCCTCGGCGATGAGCAGGGGGACCCGCAGCCGTGTCCGCGTGGTGAGCTCCTGCGCGCGCAGCACCCGTTCCGGCGAGGTGTGCAGGATCGATCCGGCGTGCTTGCGCAGCACGTGGTCGTCCAGGTCCTCCCTCGAGTCCAGCTGCATCATCTGGCCGACCTTCTCGGCCAGTGTCATGCGGGCCAGGAGGTCGGCGACCCGCTCTGCGGTGGGCAGCGTGGCGTCGAGGTAGGGCACGTCGTCGCGATCCATGTGGTCTCCGAGAGGGCTCGTGCGGCGGCAGCGTCTATGGGAGCGCTCTCACAGTTGATACCTGAAACCGGTTCCGCGCGATACCGGTTTCGGGATTTCCGGTACAAACGAATCGGTTGAGATGCCGGTCAGCTGCCCCGATCGCGACAAACCGGCTGCCTTCGCAGGCAACCGGTTCCAGTGTGTGTCGTGGTTGTGACGGCTCGTTGTCGGCGGGGTTTCGCTACCGCGGGGCTTTGGTCCCGTTCGGTGCGATGGCGTACCAGCGGTCGTCGACGCCGTGCCCGGTGGTGTCGCCGGTGTTCTCGTCGTCGACGTACCGGTGGACCGGGTGGCCCGCGATGGTCACCTGCTCCAGCCCGTCCGGGCGCTTGACCGTGCCGACGAGGCTCTGGTCGAGGCCCACCGACTCGATCTTGCCGCCCGCCGCCAGCAGCGGTGGCCACACGAGCGTGCACTCGGGTTCGACGCAGGTCGGTTGGGGTGGGCTGGTGCCGTCGCCGGTGTTGAGGTAGAGCGTGTTGTGCTCGCGGTCGACCACCACCTGGCCGATCTTCGAGTCCATCACCTGCAGCTTCGCGACATCGCCGGGGAGGACCGGGGTCGGGCCGGCCACGGGGCCGGACGCGGCCTCCAGTTCCTCCAGCGTGGCGGTCTCCTCCGCGGGCGGGGAGGAGCAGGCACCGAGGCAGACGAGCAGCGCGAGAAGGGCGAATCGGGTCACATGGGTGGATTACGGACAGCCACCCCCGGCTGGTTCAGCGCGGGCGGTAGGCGTCGTTGACGTCCATCGGCGCACCGCCGCCGCGGTTGCCGCCACCGGGGACGTGGATCGTGCCGCCGACGCCGACCGCCGCGGTGCCGTGGCGGGGAACCGGCATGGGGGCGAGCCGCTCCCAGCGGTCGAGGCGGGTGTCGTAGGCCTCCGTCTCCCGGAAGACGGTGTTCACGCCGTTCACGACGTTGCCCTCGCCGCCGAACGTGTAGATCTTCGTGCCCACGACGGCGGAAGCGATGCCGCCGCGCGCGGTGGGCATCGGCGCCCGCTCGGTCCACTCACCGCCCGCGAAGGCGTAGACGGTGTCGCGGACGTTGACCTGGCCGCGGTCGCGCCCGCCCACGACGTAGAACGTGCCGCCGACGATCGCGCCGCCGACGTGGTCACGGGCCTCCGGGAGCGGCGGCAGGGTCGTCCACCGCCGGGTGACGACGTCGTAGGAGTGCACGTCGGCCACGGTGTCCTGCAGGCCGCCGGGACCGGGCGTGAGGGTGCGCATGCCGCCCGCCAGGTAGACGCGGGTGCCCTTCGTGCCCATGGCGGCACTACCGCGTTCGACGCCCTCCGGCATGGGCGGCAGAGCGGTCCAGCGGTCGGCCGCCGGGTGGTAGACGAAGCTGTCGCCCAGCGCCTGCCACGACGAGCCGCCCGACAGCCCGCCGAGGACGTAGAGCCGGCCGCCGAGCGCCACGACGTTCGGGTGGTTCATCGGGACGGGGAGCGGGGCGGCCCTGCGCCAGGTGTCCGCGCGGGTGTCGTGGACCTCGACGTCCGCGACCGTGACGACACCGCCGTTGCCGTCCGGCCGGATGCCGCCGACGACGTACACGTCCCGGCCGATGGCGGCGACGCTGTGCTCCTGACGCGGCCCGCCGGCGATGGCGGCTCGCTGCTCCCAGCCGCTGCCGTAGACCGGGGCGGCGGCGGGGGCCTCCGGTGCCGTGGCGTGACCGGGATGCGCGTGGGCGGTGGCCGGTGCGACCAGCGTGACCAGCGCGGCTATGACGAGGCGTTTCACTTCGTCCTCCGATGTTAGCGTCGATATTACCTGGTTGATATCGACGCTAACGGTGGTCGTATAACGCTGTCAACTTCCGGTATAGTTCGGTTATATGAACGATGTGCGGGAGCGGATCCTGGCCGCGGCGACCTCGCTGGTCGACAGGGCGGGCGTGGAGGGTGCGTCGATCCGCGACGTGTGCGCGTCGGCGGGCGTGACGCCGCCGACCGTCTACCACTACTTCGGTGACAAGAAGGGGCTGCTCGACGCCGTCGTCGCGGCGGGGTTCGAGCGCTACCTGGAGGAGAAGCGCGGCCGGGCT
>JASLAV010000371.1 GCA_030146905.1 Lentzea sp.
CTCGGCGTGGCCGATGGCAGGCGACTCGCCGACACGTCCGAGCTCGGTCGCGTCGAAGACGTCCTCGACGAAGCGGATCAGCTCGGCCGTGCGGCCCTGCGTGATCAGCCACGGCGTGACGGTGTGGTAGCCCTCGGGCACGACGTTCATCGGTCTCCCCTGGTCGGTGGTGAGAACGACCGTAGAAGCGATGTAGGACCACTTCGGTCCTGGTTCTGGCCTACGTTGTGCTCGTGAGTGATGCGGCCCGGTTGTTGCGCCTGTTGTCGTTGCTGCAGACACCCCGCGAGTGGCCCGGCAGCGAACTGGCACGCCGTCTGGAGGTCACGCCGCGCACGGTGCGCCGCGACGTCGGCCGGCTGCGCGACCTCGGCTACCCGGTCGAGGCCACGATGGGCGCGCTCGGCGGGTACCGGCTGGTCGCGGGCACGGCGATGCCCCCGCTGCTGCTCGACGACGAGGAAGCCGTCGCCATCGCGGTCGGTCTGCGCACCGCCGCCCGTCAACCGGTGGCGGGCATCGCCGAGGCGTCGTTGCGCGCACTGGCGAAGCTGCGGCAGGTGCTGCCGCCCCGGCTGGCCCGGCGGGTCTCGTCGCTGACGGCGGCCACCGCTTCCTCGGCGTCGTCGTTCGCCTCGCTCGTCGACCCGGCCCAGCTGACCGTGGTCGCGGGTGCCGTGGACGCACGCTCGCGCGTGCGGTTCGCCTACGTGGACCAGGAGGGCGTGGTGTCGAAACGGCACGTCGAACCTGTTCAGTTGGTAGCGCTGGACCGGCGCTGGTACCTCCTCGCCTTCGACGTGGAACGGGACGACTGGCGGACTTTCCGGCTGGACCGCATCTCGGCGGCGCTGGCCACCGGGGCTCGCTTCGCCCCTCGGGTGCCACCCGGCGGGGACGCGACCGAGTACGTGACGCGGACGATGTACACCTCGGCTCCGACCTATCGCGTCCTCGCGACGCTCGGTCTGCCCGTGGAGCTGGCCCGGGCCCGGCTGGCGGACTTCGCCGGGGAGCTGACCGCCGTCGACGACCGCTCGTGCACCTGGCACAGCGTCGAGGACACGATCGAGTACCTGGCGTTCCGCCTCGCCCTGCTGGGGTGCGACTTCACCGTGCACGAGCCGGTCGAGCTGGTGGAGTACCTGCGGGGGCTCGGGGATCGGATCAGTCGCTCGGTGGGATAGGGAGTGGTTGGGGGCTCGGGGTTGGTTGTGGTGGACGGGTGGGTAGGGAACAGCAGGGCCGGACTGGACCGGGTTGGCCAGGCCGAGTTGGGTTGGGCCGGGTTGGGCCGGGCCGGGTTGGGTTGGGTTGGGTTGGGCAGGCCAGGTTGGGCTGGGCCGGGTTGGGCTGGGCCGGGTTGGGCTGGGCCGGGTTGGGCAGGCCAGGTTGGTCACGCCGGGCCGGTTGGTCCGGTCGGACCTCGTCGGGTCGGGTTGGAGGGACGGGGGCCAGCCGCTCGGGTGATCAGGCCGAGTGCAGGACACCCAGGAAGTGCGAGCTGGGACGCGCGGGTGCTCAGGCCGGGTTGCGGACGACCGCGACTCGGCTGCAGGCCGGGACACGCGCAGGCCAAGCCAAGGCGGAGACCGAGGACCGAACACCCAGGTCAGCACGCGACGGCTGGGCACAGCCGGAAACGACCGCACAGAGCCGAGAACGGCGGCGGGAACGTCACCCGCCCGGCGGTCTCGCTCTCACCCCCAGCACCGGCTGACCACCCGGCTCCCCCGCGTAGTCGCGGTCCCACGGCCACCGCCCCTCCCCGTCCGCGTGCACGAGCTGCAACGCCGAGATGCCCTCGCCGAACAGCCGCGCGGACACCAGCAGGTGGGCCCACGGACGCGCCACCTCCACGACCTCCAGCAGCGGGCCGCCCTCCAGCGAGAAGCGCTGGCCCGGTGCGGGGAGGCAGCTGTGCGTCAGGTGCTCGGCGGTGTCGTCGAGCAGGCGGCCCGCCTGCAGGACGGGCATGCCCGTCGCGACGAGTTCCGGCAGGCCCAGCAGGGTCAGGCCGACGGTGTAGGCCCACGGCGGGTGGGCCCGGTCCCGTTCCAGCGCCTGCACGGCCCAGCCCCGCGCGTCGATGCAGCGGCGCAGGGTGGCCAGGTGTTCTTCCATCCGGTCGGCGGGGTGGTCGCAGTCCCAGCACATGGCGGTCTCCTCTGATCGGTGGTGGTTCCAGTGTGGCGAGGAGCACCGACAAGATCGTTTGGGCAGTTCATGGACAGAAAGTTGACAAACGATCTGTGGGCCGTCTGGATCGTTACCCTGCGACGCACGGAGGATCGTCCATGCGCCAAAGAGGGCTTCTCATCGCGTTCATCGAAGCGGTACGACGACCGTGGTCCACCACGTCACCCGCGGCGGTCCGGGGTCGCTGATGGACATGGAACCCGGCTCGCCACTGGCCAACGCCGTCAAGGCGGCGCGTTCCGCGGCACTGCGCGGCAACGTGCTGGCAGTCGACCTCGCCTACGCGAAAGCCGCCAAGATCAGCCCCGTCGTCACCTACGACCACTGCTCCACCCTGCTGAACCTCGGCGCTCTCGCCAGGGCCGCCCGGCGGTGCGACGAGTACCTCGCCCAGTTCGACGACACCGCGCTGCGAGTGCTCAGGGCGCAGATCCGCAGTGCCGCGACGAACCACGGCGGTGCGGTGCAGGAGATCCGCGAGCTGCGGAAGCGCAAGCTCACCGAGCTGGAGCAGGCGAAGCTCGCCAGGGCCGCCGCGCTGGCCGCCGCCGACCGGTACGACTTCCCCACCGCCGAGAGCGAGCTCGACGCGGCCGAACGGCACTTCCGCCGGGCGGGGCGCAGCGAGTTCCTCCAGGACGTCGGCAGGGACCGGCTGCTGCTGGACGTGCGCAGGAGCACCCACGTGCCGAGGCTCGCGAACCCGACCCCGCTCACCCCCGCCGAGTTCCTGCGGCGGTCGGCGGCGCTCAGGAGAGACGTCCGGTACGAGCAGGCGCTGGCGCTGATGACGCGTGCCACCACCAGCTACCAGGTCGAACCCGCGCTGCGGCTCGCCGTCCTGTACGAGCTGACGGTGTTGCTCGTGCTGACGCGGCAGGCGGGTTCGGCGCGCAAGCTGTTCCCGCTGCTGGTGTCCGCGGCGGGACCGGAGGTGATCTCGAAGCTCCCCGACGCCACCAGGACGCTCCGCCTCGAACGCCGCCTCGACCACGTGCGCCGCCTGGTCGTGAACGGCGAGCTGCTCAAGGC
>JASLAV010000382.1 GCA_030146905.1 Lentzea sp.
GCGTGGCACGATCTGATGAACGTCGCCGTTTCGCACGGTTTGCACGCCTATGTCGACGGTGCGCATCTCAGCAGGGCCGCCAAGTTCTACGTGTGGTCGCAGACCGAGGCCGGTCACGGATGTCCGGTTTCGATGACCTACGCGGCGGTGCCCGCATTGCGCGTCTCGCCGGGACTGGCCGAGACGTACGAGTCCCTCCTCACTTCACGGACCTACGACTTCGGCCTGCGCGCGCCCCTGTCCAAGCAGGGCCTGATCGCCGGCATGTCGATGACCGAGAAGCAGGGCGGCTCGGACGTCAGGGCGAACACCACCGTCGCGAGGCCCGTGACCGACGGGTACGTCCTGACCGGGCACAAGTGGTTCACCTCCGCCCCGATGTCCGACGTGTTCCTCACCCTCGCCCAGGCGCCCGGCGGCCTGACGTGCTTCCTGGTGCCGCGCGTGCTCCCGGACGGCACGCGCAACCGGTTCTTCCTGCAGCGGCTGAAGGACAAGCTGGGCAACAGGTCCAACGCCTCCGCCGAGGTCGAGTACGACGAGGCGTTCGCCTGGCGGGTGGGCGACGAGGGCCGCGGCGTGCGCACGATCATCGAGATGGTCAACACGACCAGGCTCGACTGCGTGCTCGGCAGCGCCGCGGGCATGCGCGCCGGCCTCCGGCAGGCCGCCCACCACGCCGCGCACCGCAAGGCGTTCGGTCGGTACCTCGTCGACCAGCCCGCCATGCGCAACGTGCTGGCGGACCTCGCGATCGAGTCGGAGGCCGCCACGACCGCCGCGATGTGGCTCGCCGGGCACCGGCCACGGCTCGGGCTCGCCGTCACCAAGTACTGGGTGTGCAAGCGCGGTCCGGCGCACGCGGCCGAGGCACTGGAGTGCCTGGGTGGCAACGGCTACATCGAGGACAGCGGCATGCCGCGGCTGTTCCGCGAGTCGCCGCTGACGTCGATCTGGGAGGGCTCCGGCAACGTCGCCGCGCTCGACGTGCTGCGCGCGATGAAGAAGGAACCCGAGTCGGTGCAGGAGTTCCTGGCCGAGGTCACCGGCGTCGACCGGCGCATCGACAGGGCGCTGAACGAGCTCGGCACCGCCCTGTCCGATGTGGACGAGTCGCAGGCGCGCAGGGTCGTCGAGAAGATGGCGCTGATCCTGCAGGGCGCCCTGCTGGTCAAGCACGGGCACCCCGCCGTCGCGGACGCGTTCCTCGGCTCACGGCTCGGCGGCGACTGGGGAGTCGCGTTCGGCACGCTCCCCCGGTCGACCGACTTCGCCGCGATCATCGACCGCGCCGTTCCCAAAATCAGTTAGAGGGACACCCGTTCGGCTGACGTGGTGAGTCCGGGCCGTACAGGTCACCGGTCAGGAACACGCACGCCGGCTGCTGCTCGAAGTCGTGGATGTCGGTGAGCTCCAGGATCGTGAAGTTCCGCTGCTCACCGATTCGCGACGTGCTGAAGTCCGTGCGCCCGGTGGCGCCGAAGAACTCCAGCTCGCGCAGCTCCCCGCCGATCGCGCCGCGGTGCGGGGTGGTGAGCGGCAGTCCGGCGAGACGTGCCTGCGCGTTGCGCACGGCGTCCAGGAAGAGTCCCACCGCGTCGTAGGCGACAGCCATGTGCTCACCCGGCCACGGTTTGACCGGCTTGTCCTCCGGTGGCAGCGACGACTCCCGGACCTCCTGGTTGAGCCTGCTGTAGCCCGCGCAGAAGGCGTCCAGCGGAAGGCCGCCGCGGACCTTCGGGTCCGGTCGTCCCTGCACGCAGGACTTCCCCGCCAGCACGACAAGACCGGCCATGCTCACGTACGACACGCGCATCCCGGCGAGCGAGTCGTGCACCCGGCTCGCCTTCTGCGCGATGAACCGGATGATGGCGTCGTCGGCGACGATGCGCGGCAGCCGGTTCTTGTCGTAGCAGTCCCTGCCGATCGCCCGCAGGAACTCGCCGAAGTCCTCCTCGCGACCGGCGAAGAACACCAGCTCGGCCGAGTGGTCCTCGACGCACTGCGACGGCACCTCCTGCGGGCTCCTGGACCACGGGACGGCCTGGTAGCGCACCGCCGCGGTCGCGAGCTCCTTGCCCAGCACGTTGACCAGGTCGTCGAGGTAGACGTCGCCCTTGCCCAGCGGCGGGTGGTAGATCGTCACCTCGGTCGCGCCGACGTGCTGCGCGTACCTGCGGACGAGGTCGGCCTGCCGGACGTTGCCGGGGATCAGCTGGAAGTACGTCGCCGACCTGGTCGGCAGCGACGCCTCGGTGAGCGTGGTGCCGATGGTCGGCACGCCCAGCGCCCCCAGCTCGGTGATGGCGTCCCTGGTCTCCGCGACGCTGCGGTCGAGCCCGACCACGCCGATGATGCTGGAATCCTCCTCCAGCAACGGCGTCAGCATGTCCCGCAGGACGTCAGGCGCCCTCTTCATCATCGCGCCGCCGTTCGCGATCACGATGCGCAGCAGCGGTTCCGAGCGTGACCTGTCGTTCTGCTGCCGTTGCTTGAGCAGCATCCCCTCCAGCTCCTCCGCCCTGGAGTGGTCGGCGTCGGGGTTGGTGTCCTTGTGGGTGAGGCTGGAGAAGTAGACCAGCGAGACGAACGGACGGTTGCGGTCGGCGTCGCGCAGCCGCTTCGCCTCCTCGTTCTGCGCGAACACCGCCTGCTGCGTCCAGCGCAGCCGTTCGTTGGAACCGAACACCTGGCTGCTGTTGTCGCTGTAGCCGACGCACTCGACGTTGCCCTCGACGTCCATCAGCCGGGTCGACACCCCGGGCGAGGTCGCCGAGCCGACGATCGAGCAGTTGGCCTGGATGTGGTTCTGCACTGTCACGAACGCGGGCAGCAGCAACACCACCGCGACCATCGCGACGATCGCCTCCAGCCGCCGCGACCGCGCGAGCCACCGCACGGGCGCCGCGCGGAACGCGGGCGCTCCCTTCCACCTCTTCTTGTCGGGGCTCGGGAACGGCAGCTTGATCATCAGGTAGCGGGCGTCCGGCGCGAGCATCTGCCGTTTGCGCGGCAGCTCCTCCCGCCAGGTCGTCAACGCCTCCGCTGTCTCGTCCGGCGCCACCGGCGTGGTGCCGAGCCGCTGCGACAGCGCCGGTTGCACCGAGCTGGCCGCGATCACCAGCAACGGGTCCAGCTCACCCGTCTCGTTGCGGACGTCGTTGATCAGCTCCAACAGCTCCCAGCCGCCGTTGTCCTCGGTGACGCCGTCGAGAAGCACCGGGATGTACGCCGTGCGCCGCCACCCGGCCCTGCGCGGCAGGAACCGGCGCCGCCGCCGGTAGGCGATCCGCAGGTCCTCCAGGAAGGCGTGCACGAGCAGCAGCTTGATCTGCTCGGTGTTCTCGGACTCGCGCCTGCCCAGCGTCAGCCGCTCGGCGAACCCGAGGAACTCGATGGAGTGGTTGGGCAGCGCGAAGTTCTGCCCGCGCATGAACCACTTCGACTCGCGCGCCAGCCCCGGCACCCGCTTGCCGAGCCACCGGAACCCCGCCTTGCTCCCCACCCACGCGACGAGCCCGAGCCCGAGCCGCGTCACGAGGTTCGGGATGAACGCGTCGACCGCGCGGTTCACCGACTCGCCGTTCTCGGTGGCCCTGCCGGTCCACTGCCGCAGCAGCTCGACGACGCTCGCCCTGTCGTCACGGCCGGGTTTGCGCGGCAGGCGCTTGCTCGTGAGCCAGTCGACGAGCCGGTAGTGGTCGAACCGGGTGAGCCGCTCGCTGCCGACGTGGACCTCGGACAGCTGGTGGCTCAGCACGTCCAGCAACGGCAGCAACGGCGGTGTCTCCCGCGCTTCCGGCGGCCACCTGTTGGCCACTTCCGCACGCACCGAGGACACGTCGACATAGGCGTGCGGAATCGAGGGCCTGCCCTCGTCGAGTTTGTTCTCCAGGGCCCGCAGGAATGGCGTCGGACTGGCTTCGCTCTCCAGGTAGAGCAGCGGAAGTGGCTGGTCACCGACCACTTCCTCGGTCTTGCTCCGGTAGAAGAACCCGGGCCGGTCGCACAGACCGTGGATGACCTCGAGAAGAACTCTTACCCCCGGAAACACCGGTTCTGTCCGGCTACCTGTCATCTGCACCCTCACACTCGTGCGGAATGGCAGGACGGTAGCCGGACAGATCGACTCGAACCGGTGGTTTGGCGCTCTTTAGTTGGAACGGGCTAAAGACCGAGCTCTCGGGCAATCAGCATCTTCTGCACCTCGGAGGTGCCTTCGCCGATCTCCAGGATCTTGGCGTCGCGGTAGAAGCGGCCGACCGGGTACTCGTTCATGAAGCCGTAACCGCCGAAGATCTGCGTGGCGTCGCGGGCGTTGTCCATCGCCGCCTCCGACGACACGAGCTTCGCGATGGCCGCCTGCTTCTTGAACGGCTCGCCGCGCAGCATCCGCGACGCGGCCTCGTAGTAGGCCAGCCGTGCCGTGTGGACGCGGGCCTCCATCTCGGCGATCTTGAACTGGATGGCCTGGTAGGTCCCGATCTTCGCGCCGAACGTCTCGCGCTCGTGGGCGTAGCGGACCGACTCGTCGACGCAGCCCTGTGCCAGACCGACCGACAGCGCGGCGATGGCGACGCGGCCCTCGTCCAGCGTGCGCAGGAACTGGGCGAAGCCGCGGCCGCGGGTGCCCAGCAGGTTCGCTGCGGGCACCCGGCAGTCGGAGAACGACAGCTCACGCGTGTCCGAGGCGCACCAGCCGACCTTGGAGTACTTCTTCGACACCGTGAAGCCCGGGGTGCCGGACGGGACGATGATCGACGAGATCTCCTTGCGGCCGTCCGGGAGCGTGCCCGTCACGGCGGCGACCGTCACCAGGCCGGTGATGTCCGTGCCGGAGTTCGTGATGAACGCCTTGGTGCCGTTGATGACCCACTCGTCGCCGTCGAGGCGCGCGGTGGTGGCCAGCGCGCCCGCGTCGGAACCGGAGCCGGGTTCGGTGAGGCCGAACGCGCCGATCTTCTGACCGGAGGTCAGCGAAGGCAGCCACCGCGCCTTCTGCTCGTCGGTGCCGAAGCGGTAGATCGGCATGGCGCCCAGCGAGGTGGCGGCCTCGACGGTGATCGCGACGGACGAGTCGACGCGCGCGAGCTCCTCCAGCGTCAGGCACAGGGCGAAGTAGTCGCCGCCCATGCCGCCGTGCTCCTCCGGGAACGGCAGGCCGAGCAGGCCCATCGCGCCCATCTTCGCGACGATCGGGTACGGGAACTCACCGCGCTCGTAGTACTCGCCGATGACAGGGGCCACCTCGTCGCGGGCGAACTCCTCGACGGTCTTGCGCAGGTCCTCGTACTCGCTCGGGAGCCTGAAGTCCAACATTGCTGTCACTCCTCGTGAGAGACGACGAGGGCCAGCACCTGGTCGAGTGCGACCTGCTGGCCTG
>JASLAV010000405.1 GCA_030146905.1 Lentzea sp.
GGCGTGACTGTTCCAAGCGTGGAGATCGCCGAAGTCCCCGCCGTGCTGCCGGAAGGCGCCGTCCTGCTGGACGTGCGCGAGCAGGACGAGTGGGACGCGGGCCATGCGCCCGGCGCGCTGCACATCCCGATGAGCGAGATCAGTGCCCGCCTCGAAGAGGTGCCGAACGACGTGCAGCTCTACGTCGTGTGCCGCGCGGGCGGCCGCTCCGCCCGCGTGACCCAGTACCTCAACGCGAACGGCTGGGAGGCCGTGAACGTCGAGGGCGGCATGCAGCACTGGGACGCCGCCGGTCGCCCGCTCGAGGGCGGCACCGGCGGCATGGCGCCCGAGGTCATCTGACCGTGCAGCCGCTGCAGCCGATGCGCGTGGACTGGGTGGCGACGCCGCCACCCGGTGCGTACCCGCAGCCCCGGTCCCGGTCGCAGCGGCTCTCCTACGGCGGCCCGCCGAACTACCCGGTCCCGCCGCGCTGGGGCTTCCCGCTGCTGGCGTGGCGCTGGCCGACGGCAGTGCCCGGCACCGTCGAACAGGCCGACTCGGTCGACGGGGTGCGCCGACTGGGCAAGACCGCGCAGAACTCGCTGTGGCTGCTCGGCTTCGTCGCGGTGTGGGCCGGCCTGTCCGAGATCTGGCGCTACGTGCTGGTCGCCATGAGCCGCTACGGCGCACTGTCGCCCGGCGTGGTCAGCGCGTCGGACGCGCTGGTGGTGTCGTCCTCGGCGATCACCATCACCGGCTGCGTGCTGTCGCTGGTCCTCGTGCTGCTGTGGGTGCGACGCGCCAGGAACGTGGCCGCGACCTTCGCGGGCTACGGCCCGTCCCGCTCCGACGGCGCCGCCCTGATCGGCCTGGTCGTCCCCGGCGTGAACCTCGTCGTGCCCGGCTCGGTGCTCGCGGAGCTCGAACACGCCGTGGCCCGCAGGCCGGCCGGCGAACGCCCCAGGCCGTCGAAGCTCCTGCGCTGGTGGTGGGGCCTGTGGGCAGGCTCGGCGCTGATGTTCGTGGTCCAGGTCCTGTGGTCGTTCCGCGACAGCACCCAGGCACTGGCCGATGGCGTGCTGCTGCACGCGTTCAGCGACCTGCTGCTGGCCGCCGTCGCCGTGACGACGGCACTGGTGGTCCGCCGCATCACCACGCTGCTGCTGCCGGTCGACGCCGACTCGGTGCGGCTGATGCGGGTGGTCGAGGTCAAGGACGCTCCCGAGCCTCCGCTGCGCGCGGTCCGCGCTTCGGGCTCGCCGCGGTAGCTCGTCGACAGCGCCGTCTTGTCCTCCGCTGTTCAGTGGGCGTTCTTCCCGAGGGGCTTCCGGGCCTGACCCGCGAGTGCCAGGTTGGGGTCCATGCGGACACTCATCGGGGCCCTGGTGATCGCGATGGCAGCACCGGGCGTCGCCCATGCGCACCACCAGAGGGACTTCGACCTCCAGGCACACCGCGGCGGCATCGGCCTGACGGTGGAGAGCACGCTCAAGGCGTTCGGCAAGGCGCTCGACCTCGGCGTCACGACGCTGGAGCTCGACATCCAGATCACGAAGGACGGTCGTGAGGTCATCACCCACGACCGGAAGACGAACCCGGCGAAGTGCCTCGACACCTCGCCCGCGTTCCCCGGTGACCCCGAGTTCCCGTACGCGGGCAAGTACGTGAAGGACCTGACGTTCGCGCAGGTCCGCACCCTCGACTGCGGCAGCACGCGGTGGTCGCAGTACCCGGAGCAGGAGCTCTCGCCCGGCGCGAGGATGCCGACGCTGGCCGAGTTGTTCGACCTGGTCCGCAGGCACCGGGCGTGGGGGATCCGCTTCAACGTCGAGACCAAGGTCGAGGCCGCCGCGCCGCACGAGACCGCGCCGCGCGAGCAGTTCGTGCAGCGCGCGGTGCGTGAGATCCGGCGGTCGGGCTTCATGCACAACGTGACGGTCCAGTCGTTCGACTGGGGCACGTTGATGCGCCTCAGGCAGGTCGAGCCGCGGATCCCGCTGGTGGCGCTGACCCAGCCGGAGATGCTGCGGCCCGGCTCGCCGTGGACCGGCGGTCTCGAACTGGCCGACTTCGGCGGCAGTGTCGCCAAGGCCGTGAAGTCGTTCGGTGCCAAGGCGTTGTCGCCGGTGCACGGCAACCCGCAGGGCGGCAAGGTCGGCGACCCCGGCTACGTGCCGTTCACGACGAAGGCACTGGTGCGGGACGCGCACCGCAACGGGCTCAAGGTGGTCCCGTGGACCATCAACGACCCGGCGACCATGCACAAGCTGATCGACGACGGCGTGGACGGCATCATCACCGACTACCCCGACCGGCTCAGGACTGTCATGGAGGAACGCGGGTTCAAGCTCCCGAAGCGGTACCCGGCGCGCTAGTCGGTACCCAGGGACAGGGAGTGCAGGCCGCGGATCACGAACTCCGCGCGCCGCTCCGGCTCCTCGGCGAGCACCGCGCCGGGGAGCTTGCGGTGCAGTGAGGACAGCGCCGCCTCCACCTCGATGCGGGCCAGCGGTGCGCCCAGGCAGTAGTGGATGCCCATGCCGAAGCCGAGGTGCGGGTTCTTCTCGCGGCCGATGTCCAGGACGTCGGGGTTCTCGAACACCAGCGGGTCGCGTGCGGCGGCGCCGAGCAGTGCGGCGATCTTCTCGCCGGGTTCGACGACGTGGCCGGCGATCTCCACGCGTTCGGTGGCGGTGCGTTCGAAGAGCTGCAACGGCGAGTCGTAGCGGATCAGCTCTTCCACGGCCGTGGGCAACAGCTCGGGGGAGAGGCGCTCCCACTGCGAGCGGTGCCGCATCAGGGCGTAGACGCCGTTGCCGATCACGTTGACCGTGGCCTCGTGGCCGGCCATCAGCAGGAGGACGGCGGTGGCGACCAGTTCGTCCTCTGTGAGTCTGGCGCCGTCTGTGTCCGTCACCGCGACGAGGTCGGAGACGAGGTCCGAGCCGGGAGTCCTGCGGCGCAGCGCGACCAGTTCGCGCAGGTAGGCGACGAACTCCGTCGCGGCTCGTTCGGCCGCGGCCTGCTGTTCGGCGGGCAGGCCGTACTCGTACATCTTCACGATGGCGTTCGACCACGGCTGCAGGAGGTGGCGGTCCTCGCCGGGAACGCCCAGCAGCTCGGCGATCACCTCGACCGGCAGGGGCGCGGCGACGTGGGCCAGCAGGTCGGACCGGCCCTGGTCCTTGATCTCCGCGACCAGCTCGTCCACCAGGCGGTCCGCCAGGTCGGCGACCCACGGGCGCAGGCGCTCGACGTGGCCGCGGCCGAACGCGGCGGCGACCAGGCGGCGCAGGCGGGTGTGCGTGGGCGGCTCGTTCTCCAGCAGCGAGTTGCGGTGCAGGAGGTTGAACGACATGAACTGCTCGACCGGCTTCACGTCCGACCAGATCCTGCCGAGCGACCGGTGCCGCAGGACGGCGGAGCAGGCGGCGTGCGACACGGCGACGGCGACGCCCAGCTTCTCGTGGTGGTGCACCTCACCGGCCTCGCGCAGGGCGGCGAACGCCGGGTACGGGTCGGCGATGAACGCGGGATCTCGCTGGTCGAACGTCACAGGGCGGGACGGTAAGTCGCGATCCGCGTTTCGTCCACGGCAATTTGATTGATGCCTCAAATTGTTGTGCGCCAACTATCGTTCGGAGTTGTGCAGCTGCCTTCCGTTGTCGCGCACCGCGGCGCGTCCACCGACCGTCCCGAGCACACCATCGGTGCCTACGAGCTCGCCCTCAAGGAAGGCGCTGACGGGCTGGAATGCGACATCCGCCTGTCGCGTGACGGCGAGGTCGTGTGCGTGCACGACCGCACGCTCGCCCGTACGTCCAACGGCCGCGGCACGGTCAGCGCGCTGTCACTCGAAGAGCTGAAGAAGCTCGACTACGGCAGCTGGCACCGCCACGGGCAGCCGGCCGGGCTGCTGGTGCTCGACGAACTGCTCGAACTCGTCAAGGGCACGGACGTGGAGCTCTTCGTCGAGACCAAGCACCCCGTCCGGTACCGCAACGAGGTCGAACGCAAGCTCGCCGAGGCGGTGAAGAGGCACGATCTGGCCGGCCAGGTCGTCATGATGTCGTTCTCGCCGACGGCCGTGCGGGTGTTCCGCGAGCAGGCGCCGGACGTCCGCACCGTGCTGCTGCTCGACCGCCTCGGCCGGTACCGCGCCGGTGCGCTGCCGTCGTTCGCCGACTTCACCGGACCCGGTGTGCACGTGCTGCGCAACGACCCGGGATACGTCGATCGGGCGCGGCGCGCGGGTCACGAGACGTACGTGTGGACGGTGGACAACCCCGAGGACGTCGCGCTGTGCCGTGACCTGGGGGTCCGCTACCTCGCGACGAACGCCCCGGCGAACACCCGCCGCCTGCTGACGGCTAACTTGGCGACCTGACAAGCCTGAACACGAGGAGGGCCCGAGGTGGCCAAGCGGACCGCGGTCAAGGACGCACCCAAGGACGGGATCAACCCGAAGCAGCCCTGCCCGTGCGGCTCCGGCAAGCGCTACAAGGCCTGCCACGGCGCTCCCGGCGGCGCGACCGACGTGATCGTCTCCCGCCCGTTCGAGGGTCTGGCCGCCGAGTGCGAGCTGATCGCCCTGCGCGAGTTCGTGCCGTCGGCGGTCGCGAAGCTTCCGGTCAAGGACGGTCGTGAGGTCACGCTCGCCACCGTGCTGCCGATGGCCGCCGCCGGTCTGATCCGCGGCGACGACGTGCCGTTCGTGGGCCTGCAGGTGCAGACGCGCTCCGGCGACATCAGCCGCGACCTGGCGCGGGCGCTGCGGTGGGCGCAGGAGGCGAAGACCGGTGACGTGCTCCCGGTCGTCGGCCCCGACAACGGTGAGAACCCCGGCCGCCTGCAGGACCTGCTCGACACCGAGGCCGAGATCGTGCCCGTGCTGCACACCGACTTCGTGTGGTGGATGCCGGAGGGCACCGAGCCCTCGGGTGAAGTGGCGCTGTCGCTGGAACGCGCGAACGCGGCGATCCTGCCGACCGAGCGCCTCGACGCCCCCGGCGTGAAGGCCGCGTACTGGGTCGACGCCGGCGACAAGGCGCACCTGCGCTGGGTCCGCCCGGAGCCGGAGGAGAAGCTGCTGCCCGCGATGGCCCGCCTGGCCGCCCGCGGCGAGCTGGACCTGGGCGAGGGCTCGCGCTACGCCGGCTCGTTCCGCGCGCACGGCCTGCTGGTGCCGGTGTGGGACCTCGACCGCGAGATGCACGCCCGCGAGTGGGCCGACCCGGCCGAGGCACTGGGCAAGCGCCTGCTGGAGGCACTGGCCTCCGACGAGCCGCTGAGCGACGCCGAGCGCAGGGCCCGCGACGGTCTCCGCGGCCGTCAGATCACGCTTCGATGACTCTGTCCACAGGGTTGTCCACAAGGAGCTGTGGATAAGTGCTGCTGCACATCATCTCGACGGCCGGCTGGGCTGCTGCCCGGTCGGCCGGCTCCGTCCGGCCCGCCGAGGGCGAGGAGTTCGTGCACTGCTCCGACCGCGGTGTCACGCACGTCACAGCGAACAAGTTCTTCCACGGGCAGGGCGGGCTGCTGCTGCTCGTCGTCGACCCGCAACGGCTCGACGTGCCGGTGCGGTGGGAGCCCGTGGCGGACTCGCCGCTGTGGTTTCCGCACGTCTACGGGCCGATCCCGGTCGAAGCGGTCGTCGAGGTCCACGACTTCCCGTGCCGGGCGGACGGATCGTTCGTTCTGCCGGAAGCCGTTGTCGTTCTGTGATTGAGTAAGGCAACCGTCACGCGCACTTGAGCGTGAAGTCCCCGGAGACAGTGAGAGCTCCGGGGAGGGGGCGTGCCGTGACGGCGGTGCTGCAGCTGGATTTGGCCGCCGAACGCGGCGGGGGAAGAGCGGAAGCCGTGGGGGATTTCGCTGAGTTCGTTCGCATGTCCATGCCCGGACTCCTGCGATACGGGCATGCGCTGACCGGCAACCCGCACGACGCGGCGGACCTCGTCCAGTCGGTGCTGGAGAAGGTCGGCTCGCGCTGGGCGGCCGTGCAGCGCAAGGGGGACGAACCGCTCGCGTACGTCCGCAGGGCCATGGCCAACACGCACATCAGCGTCTGGCGCCGCCGTCGCCGCGAGAACCTCGTGGCGGACTTCCCCGACAGCGGCGCCGTGGCACCCGAGCTGTCCAGGCTCGACAACGAACCCCTCTGGCAGGCACTGCGCGAACTGCCGCCGCGGCAGCGCGCGGTGGTCGTGCTGCGCTACTACGAGAACCTCTCGGAAGCCGAGATCGCGAACGCGCTCGGCATCTCGTGCGGCACCGTGAAGAGCCAGAACAGCAAGGCGATGGCGAGTCTTCGAACACGCCTGGGAAAGGACTGACCGGTGGACGACCTCGACGACGAGCTGCGCAAGCTCTTCAGCGACGATCGGCTGGACGTCCACGTCACGCCGGACGCCACCGACTCGGTGGTCAGCGGCGCCGCCAGACGGCGACGCCGCCGCACCGCCGCGACCGGCACGTTCGCACTGGTGGCGCTCATCGGCGCCGGAGTCGGGCTGTCCCAGCTGCACGTGCCGGACGACGACACGGCGGGCCCGGTGCTCTCGACCTCCTCGTCGGCCACGACGACGACCCCGCCTCCGCCGTCGATCAGCACCTACACCCAGACCCGGACCGTGACGGTCGAAGCGCCGTTGCCCGGCTCGCAGAACACCGGCCAGAACAACGCCACCCCGCCCAACTCGAGCAGACCGCGCGCCACGTCCACGCCTCCCACCGCGGAGAGCGGGCCCGGCCTCTACGGCAAGCTCGCGCTCGGGATGTCGGAGGAGAACGCGGTGAAGACCGGGGAGCTGGGCGATCCTGGTGCCGTCGCCGGCGACGCGTGCAGGCCGTTCGCGCTGAAGTCGGGCTCCGACCTCACCGACGTCCTGATCTCGCCGGCCAAGGGGATCGCCAGGATCAGGCTCCCGAGTGCCATCAAGACGTCGAAGGGCATCGGGGCCGGCTCGGCCGTCACCGATCTGAAGACCGCCTACCCGGCCGCCTCGCAAAGCGGTTCCGAACTCGTCGTGCAAATGACGGCGACGCCTCGGTGGGAGTACGTCTTCGAGAACGACGGCTCGGTGGTCACGAGGATTCGCATGCGTTTGGCCGGACACGACTGTCCGGGCGCCTGACGATTTGATCTTGCTGAAGTCCCGCCGTCCTTGGGGGTGCGGCGGGGCTTCAGCGTCCTCTTCCCGAGTTCACGCCGTGACTTTTCCGTTACTGCGAACCTGGCAACCGCAGTGCGCGGATGGCGTCTTATGGGTGTCTCGAAAACAAAAGCCTGGGGGCCTGAAATGAAGCAGTCGATCGCAATCGTCGCAGCTTTTGCGGCTGTGGGAATGACTGCCTGCACCACCACTCCCGAGACCGTGAACACCGGTGCTCCTGTCACGTCGACGACCGCGCCGGCGCAGGAGGCGGGGGTCTCGGTCGTGACGGAGGTTGTCACCCACGCGGTCACGACTCCCGCGCCGGGGCCGAAGCTCGACGCGTTCGGCTACGGCGCGTTGAAGCTCGCCATGTCGAAGCAGGAAGCACTGAACACGAAGATGATCGGCGCAGGTCAGCCCTATGCGGACAACCTGCCGCACTGTTCGGTGCACACGCTCGCGGGCACTGACCTGAAGGTGGTGGTGTCCACCAGGACCGGCGTCTCGGTCATCCCGTTCACGACGGCGATGACGACGAACGGCACGGGAATCGGCGCGACCTCGCAGGCCGTCCAGGCCGCTCACCCGAACCTGGCCGGAGGCGGCCTGCCGAACCAGCACCGCGCCGCCGTCAGCGGTAACCCGAACGCGCATTTCAAGTACCAGCTCCGCGACGGCAAGGTCTTTTATGCGGGGCTCGTGTTCAGCCGGCAGGACTGCCAGGAATGACTTCTGAATCTTTTTTCGTCCGGGGGGAAACCGAAATGAAGAACTCGATCAAGACCGCTTTCATCGCCGCCGTGGCAGTCGCCGGAATCGCGGCCTGCACGTCGACGCCCGTTTCGCAGCAGAACACCACGACCACGACGACACCCGCTGCCGATTCCGCCACGCCGTCGACCTCGGTCGTCACGGAGGTCGTGACGTCGACCGTGACGAACCCGCCGAAGCCGCAGTCCGCGACCAAGGTCGACAACCGCGTCGGCTACGGCGCGTTGAAGCTGGGCATGACGCTGGAGGAGGTGAGGGCCACCGGGTTGGTCAGCCCGGACTTCGGTGCGCAGGACTCGGGCGACTGCTGGTCGGGCGAGAGGGTCTCGGTGTCGAAGAAGTACGGCGTGGTCCGGGTCTCGCTCCCGGCCGGGGCGAAGACGTCGACCGGGATCGGCGTCGGATCGACCGCAGGCGAGGTGAGGCGTGCCCACCCCGGCGCCAGCGAGTACCGCGCCGGCCTGTCGGCGGCGCTGGGCGACAGCAGCTTCTTCGCGTTCCTCATGACCTCGAGGAAGGCCGAGCAGGTCGCGGACACCGACCGGGTCGACCACATCAAGATCGTCGCGCGCGTGACCGACTGCGCGATGGCCGACCTGTGAACCGCGCGATCGTCGCCGTCACTGTCGCCGCCGCCTTGGCCCTGACCGCCTGCACGGCCACGCCGGAGCCGGACCGGCCCACGTCCACGCCGCCCACGCCCGGCCCTGCCACGTCGGTGGTCACCGAGGTGGTGACGCACACCGTCACCAACCCGGCCAAGCCGGACGACCGCGTCGGCTACGGCGCGCTGAAGCTGGGCATGACGCTGGAGGAGGCCAAGGCCACCGGCCAGGCGGGCACGAACTTCCACGACGCCGGCAACGGCCAGTGCACCTACAACGACCGCATCACCGCCACGCGGCAGGGAGGCGTCGAGCGGATCGTGTTCCCGAAGGACGCCAGGACGTCGGCCGGCATCGGCGTCGGCGCGACCCTGACGGACGTGAGGAAGGCCTACCCGAGCGCCGCAGAGGAGAGCCTGGGCTACTTCGTGGAGATCCCCGGCGACGCCCGGCTGCTCTTCGAGACCGCCGACACCCTCGTGCCGCGCAAGCCGACCGACCAGGTCAGCGCCATCAAGCTGTTCAAGCGTCAGCTCGCCTGCATGGCAGCCGTGTTCTAGACGGCCAGGACTGCTACAGCTAGGCGAAAAAAATCTCGAGCGGCCGTGTCGAGAACCCCGTTCCGGCTCCGTCCCCGGTGTGGAAAGCGACCATGATGGGCCGCACCGGAACAGAGGGAGACACCCGAGATGGCCAAGTACCTGCTGCTCAAGCACTACCGCGGCGCACCGGCGGCGGTCAACGACGTGCCGATGGACCAGTGGAACCAGGACGAGATCACCGCGCACGTCAAGTACATGAACGACTTCGCGGACAGGCTCAGGGCGTCCGGCGAGTTCGTCGACGAGCGCGCGCTCGCCCAGGAGGGCACCTGGGTCCGGTACGACGGTGAGGGCAGGCCGCCGGTCACCGACGGGCCGTTCGCGGAGACGAAGGACCTCATCGCCGGCTGGATGATCATCGATGTCGACAGCCACGAGCGCGCGGTCGCGCTCGCGGGGGAGCTGTCGGCGGCGCCCGGCAAGGACGGCAAGCCGATCCACGAGTGGCTCGAGCTCCGCCCGCTCTACGGCAACGCTCCGACCATCACCGAGTGACGATGGACGAGGCGCTGCTCAGGAGCCTCACGCCGGGCGTGATCGGCGTTCTCGTCCGCCGCGGAGCCGACTTCGCGGCGGCCGAGGACGCGGTGCAGGACGCCCTGGTCGAGGCCGTTCGCGTGTGGCAGGAGGATCCGCCGCGGGATCCGAAGGGCTGGCTGGTCACCGCGGCCTGGCGCAGGTTCCTCGACGCGATGAGGTCCGACACCGCGCGCAGGAGGCGTGAGGACCTCATCGACGCCGAGCCGGAGCCGGGACCCGCGCAGGACACCGACGACACGTTGCAGCTCTACTTCCTGTGCGCGCACCCGTCGCTGACGCCGTCGTCCGCGGTGGCACTCACGCTGCGGGCCGTCGGCGGCCTGACCACCCGGCAGATCGCCAGGGCGTACCTGGTGCCGGAGGCGACGATGGCCCAGCGCATCAGCAGGGCCAAGAAGACCGTCGCCGACGTGCGGTTCGACCAGCCCGGTGACGTCGCCACGGTGTTGCGGGTGCTCTACCTGGTCTTCAACGAGGGCTACTCCGGTGACGTCGACCTCGCCGCGGAGGCCATCAGGCTCACCCGGCAGCTCGCGGCCGCGATCGACCACCCCGAGGTCGCCGGTCTGCTCGCGCTCATGCTGCTGCACCACGCCCGGCGCGCCTCGCGGACGACGAGCGACGGCAGCCTCGTGCCGCTGGCCGAGCAGGACCGCGGGAAGTGGGACACGGCGCTGATCGCCGAGGGCGTCGACATCCTGCAGGCGGCGCTCGCGCGGGACCGGCTGGGCGAGTTCCAGGCGCAGGCGGCCATCGCGGCGTTGCACGCGGACGCGCGGAGTGCGGAGGAGACGGACTGGGTGCAGATCGTCGAGTGGTACGACGAGCTGCTGGCGGTGACCGACA
>JASLAV010000414.1 GCA_030146905.1 Lentzea sp.
TCGGGATGCCCATCTCCCCCGCGATCTCGGCGTCCCACTGCAGCGTGTCGAGGTCCATCAGCATGGTCCGCGACGCGTTGGTCACGTCGGTGGCGTGCACACCGCCGTTGGGGCCGCCGGTGAGGTTCCACAGCGTCCACGTGTCGGTGTTGCCGAAGAGCAGGTCGCCGGCCTCGGCCCGTTCGCGGGCACCTTCGACGTTGTCGAGGATCCAGCGGATCTTGGGGCCGGAGAAGTAGGTCGCGAGCGGCAGGCCGACCTTCGCCTTGTAGCGGTCGCCGCCTCCGCCGAGCGCGCCGAGCTCCTCGACGATCGCCTGGGTGCGGGTGTCCTGCCAGACGATCGCGTTGTAGACGGGTTCGCCGGTGTTCCTGTCCCACACCACCGCGGTCTCGCGCTGGTTGGTGATGCCGACGGCGGCGAGGTCACCGGTGTTGAGGTCGGCCTTGGCGAGTGCCTGGCCGATCACGAACCGGGTGTTCTCGGAGATCTCCACCGGGTTGTGCTCGACCCAGCCGGCTCTCGGGAAGATCTGCTCGTGCTCCTTCTGCCCCACGGAGACGATCGAGCCGCTGTGGTCGAAGATGATGGCCCGCGTGCTGGTCGTGCCCTGGTCGACGGCGAGAACGTACTGCGTCATCGGGAAGTCCTTTCAGGATGATCAGAACACGTCAGAACGCGAGCGAGGCGACGATGCCGGCGAGCGCGCCACCGAGGAGAGGACCGACGACCGGCACCCACGCGTAGCCCCAGTCGGAGTCCTTCTTGCCCACGGCTTCACCGTCGGTGCCCTTGTAGGACAGCGGCAGCAACGCGTGCGCGATGCGCGGTCCGAGGTCACGGGCCGGGTTGATGGCGTAGCCGGTGGGACCGCCGAGCGAGGCGCCGATGCCGACGACGAGCATCGCCACGGCCAGCGGGCCGAGCTGGGTCGGCGTCTTGCCGAGCGCGAGGACCACGAAGACCAGGACGAACGTGCCGATGACCTCGCACACCAGGTTCCAGGTGTAGCTGCGGATCGCGGGGCCGGTCGAGAAGACCGCGAGCTTGAGGCCCTCGTCGGGCGTCTCGTCGAAGTGCGGCTTGTACGCGAGCCACGCGAGGACGGCACCGAGGAACGCGCCGAGCACCTCACCGGCGAAGTAGACGAGCGTCGAGCCCACACCGATCGGCACACCGGGTGCGAACTCGTCCGCGCCGCTGGTGAGGATACCGACCGTCACGGCGGGGTTGAGGTGCGCACCCGACTTGTACGCGATGTAGACACCGGCGAAGACGCCGAGGCCCCAGCCGAAGTTGATCAACAGCCAGCCGCCGTCGAAGCCCTTCGTCTTGGCGAGCAGCACGTTGGCCACCACGCCCGCACCCAGCAACAGCAAGACGCCCGTACCGAGCACCTCGCTGAGGAACACTGTCCCGAGACCCACGCTGGCCTCCCATTCGTCCTTGAACGGCTGATCACCCTGTGGTGAGTGAGCCGGAACGTAATGAGCTGCGTCACGCCTGTTCAACGGCAGCTGTTCGACAATGTCGACACCCTCACCCCTCGAAGGTGTGACCGACCGGTCACGCTGCGCTCAGACAAGGCGTTTCAGCCCTGTGTCCAGGGGTGATGGCCGCCCTAGCTGTTCGACATTGCCGACACGGGTCGTCTCAATTACGTTTCTCGCGTGCCGGGACCCATCCAGTCGATCGAACGCGCCGCAGCCGTGCTGCGGCTACTGGCGCGCGGCTCCGGCCACCACGGTCTCACGGAGATCGCCGACTCGCTGGGTCTCGCGCGCGGCACCGCGCACGGAATTCTCCGCACGCTGCAACGGGTCGAGTTCGTCGAGCAGGACCAGGCCACCGGCCGCTACCGCCTCGGCGCGGCGCTGCTGCACCTGGGAACGTCCTACCTGGACGCGAACGAGCTGCGGTCCCGATCGATCAACTGGGCCGACACGCTGGCCGCGCGCAGCGGTCAGGAGGTCAGGATCGGCATGCACCACGACGGCGCCGTGCTCGTCGTGCACCACGTGTTCCGGCCGGACGACTCGGTGCAGACCCTCGGCATCGGCGCGATGCTGCCGTTGCACGCGACGGCGCTGGGCAAGGTGCTGCTCGCCTACGACCCGGACCTGTCGGCGGCCGCACGCCGGCGGGAACTGACGTCGCTGACGCGCAGGACGATCACGCGCACCCAGATGCTGGAGCGGGTGCTGACGGAGGTCCGCTCGCAGGGGTGGGCCGGCGAGGCGGAGGAGTACATGCCGGGCGAGGCGAGCATCGCCGCGCCCATCCGGTTCCCCGGCGGCCTCGTCGTCGGCGCGATCGGCATCTCCGGTGCGGCGGACAGGCTGTGCGACTCCGCGGGCAGGCCCCGCGCCACGCTCGTGCGGCAGGTCGTCCAGGCCGCGGAAGCGGTCACCACCTCGCTGGTCGACGAGAACTGAGGGGCTCGGCGTGCAACGGTTCGTAATGGCGATCGACCAGGGGACGACGTCGACGCGGTGCATCGTGTTCGACCAGAACGCCCGCCTCGTCGCGGTCGCCCAGCGCGAGCACCGGCAGTACCACCCGCGTCCCGGCTGGGTGGAGCAGGACGCCGTGGAGATCTGGCGCAACGTCGACCGGATCATGCCGCAGGCGTTGCGGCAGTCGGGGATCACCGCCGACCAGGTGGTGGCACTGGGCATCACGAACCAGCGCGAGACGTTCGTGCTGTGGGACCGGCACACCGGTGTCCCCGTCGGGCGCGCGATCGTCTGGGAGGACATCCGCACCGAGGAGCTGGTCGCCGAACTGGGCCGCAAGCCCGGCATCGAGGAGGTCCGCGACCGCTGCGGCCTGCCCCTCGCGACCTACTTCTCCGCGCCCTCGCTGCGGTGGATGCTCGACAACGTCGCCGGACTGCGCGCGAAGGCCGAGAGCGGCGACGTCCTGTTCGGCACCATGGACACCTGGCTGATCTGGAACCTCACCGGCGGCGTCAACGGCGGCCTGCACGTCACCGACGTGACCAACGCGTCGCGGACCATGCTGATGAACCTCTCGACGCGGCAGTGGGACCCGATGCTGCTGGAGTTCTTCGGCGTGCCGGCGTCGATGCTGCCGGAGATCCGGCCGTCCACGGAGATCTCCGGCACGACCACGCGGGTGGTGCCGGGCATCTCGATCACCGCGGCGCTGGGCGACCAGCACGCGGCGCTGTTCGGGCAGACGTGCTTCGAGAGGGGCTCGATCAAGGGCACCTACGGCACCGGCGGGTTCCTGCTGATGAACACCGGCAGCGAGCTGGTGCGGTCGAAGCACGGGCTGCTGACGACGATCGGCTACCAGATCGGCGGCGAGCCGGCGTACGCGCTGGAGGGCTCGATCGCCGTCGCCGGGTCGCTGGTGCAGTGGTTCCGCGACAACCTCGGCCTGATCCACAGCGCGCCGGAGATCGAGACGCTGGCGCGCACGGTGAAGGACAACGGCGGCTGCTACATCGTGCCCGCGTTCTCGGGCCTGTTCGCGCCGCACTGGCTCGCGCAGGCGCGCGGTCTCGTCGTCGGGCTGACCTCCTACATCAACAAGGGCCACCTGGCGCGCGCCGTGCTGGAGGCGACCGGGTGGCAGACCCGCGAGGTCGTCGACGCGATGAACGCCGACCTGGGCACGCCGACGCCGGTGCTGAAGGTGGACGGCGGGATGACCGCCGACCACCTGCTGATGCAGTTCATCGCGGACGTGCTGGACGTCCCGGTGATGCGGCCGCTCGTGGCGGAGACCGTGTCGCTGGGCGCCGCCTACGCGGCGGGGCTCGCCGCCGGGTACTGGCCCGACCTCGAAGGCCTGCGGCGCAACTGGCACCTGGCCGCCAGGTGGAACCCGGTGATGGACGCCCGGCACCGCGAGGACGAGTACGCGAACTGGAAGCGGGCCGTGGAACTCACGTTCGCCTGGGCCCGCTCCAGTCCGTCCACTTAGGATCCGCCGGTCAGGAGCGCTGCTTGCGCACCCACGCGCTGACGTCGTCGGCCGCGATCGGCAGCGCGTCGGAGAGGATGTCCGCACCGGTCGACGTGACGACCAGGTCGTCCTCGATGCGCACGCCGATGCCGCGCAGCTCCGGCGGCAGCGTCTCGTCGTTGGGGTGGAAGTACAGGCCGGGTTCGACCGTCAGCGCCATGCCGCGTTCCAGGACGCCCTGCTGGTAGGTCTCCTGGCGGGCGTCGGCGCAGTCGTGCACGTCGAGGCCGAGGAAGTGCCCCGTGCCGCAGACGATGTAGCGGCGGTGGTGCTGGCCGCTCGGGTCCAGTGCCTTGTCGACGCTGACGGGCAGCAGGCCCCAGTCGTGCAGTCCTTCGGCGAGCACGCGCATGGCGGTGTGGTGGAAGGCGCTGTAGTCGTTGCCCGGCTTGACTTCCGCGAGCGCCGCGACGTGCGAGGCGTGCACGAGGTCGTAGACCTTGCGCTGGGCGTCCGAGA
>JASLAV010000429.1 GCA_030146905.1 Lentzea sp.
CCCTTGACGTTCACCGGGAACTGGCGCATGCGCTCGGCGAACGTGTTGAGGTGCTGCTGGGCGAGCAGCGTCGTCGGCACCAGCACGGTGACCTGCTTGCCGTCCTGCACGGCCTTGAACGCCGCGCGGACCGCGATCTCCGTCTTGCCGTAGCCGACGTCACCGCAGATGACGCGGTCCATCGGCACGCTGCGCTCCATGTCGGCCTTGACCTCGTCGATCGCGGCCATCTGGTCCTGCGTCTCGGTGAACGCGAACGCGTCCTCCAGCTCGCGCTGCCACGGGGTGTCGCTGGCGAACGCGTGGCCGGGGGCGCTCTGCCGTGCCGCGTAGAGCTGCACCAGCTCGGCCGCGATCTGCTTGACCGCCTTGCGCGCCTTGGACTTCGTGTTCTTCCAGTCGCTGCCGCCGAGCTTGTTGAGCGTCGGCAGCTCACCGCCGACGTACCGGCTGACCTCGTCGAGCTGGTCGGTCGGCACGAACAGCCTGTCGCCCGGCTGGCCGCGCTTGCTGCTGGCGTACTCGAGGACCAGGTACTCGCGGGTGGCGGACGCACCGGCGGTGTCCTTGGTCGTGCGCTGCACCATCTCCACGTACTTGCCGATGCCGTGCTGCTCGTGCACCACGAAGTCGCCGGGCTTGAGTGCCAGCGGGTCCACCGCGTTGCGCCGCTTCGACGGCATCTTGCGCATGTCCTTGGTGGACGTCCCGCCGCGACCGCCGGTCAGGTCGGTCTCGGTGAGCACCACCAGCGCCAGGTCCGGCAGGATGAAGCCGTCCTCGAGGCAACCGCGCACGACCGTGACGGTGCTCGCCTTCGGCGCGGAGTCGAGGGACTCGACGCAGACGGCGGAGACCTCGGCCTCCTTCATCCGCTCCACGGCGCGCTGCGCGGTACCGGAACCGGGCACGACCAGGACGGCGGCGCCACCGGTCGCGGTGTGCGCCTTGAGGTCGGCGAAGGCGCGTTCGACGTCGCCCTGGTAGGCCTCGACCGGCTTGACGTCGAGGTGCACCACGTCCGGCGCGTCGGTGGTGAGCTGGCTGAGCGTCCACCACGGGCGGTCGTTCGCCTTGGCGTGCTCCGCGACCTCGCCGATGCCCTGGTAGGCGCTGCGCCCGAGGTCGATCGGCGCCTTGCCGCCCGAGGCGGCCGCCATCCAGGAGGCCTCCAGGAACTCCTGGCCGGTGCGCACCAGGTCGGCGGCGCGGGCCCTGATCTTCTCGGGGTCGTTGAGCAGGACGTGCGTGCCGCGCGGGACGACGTCGGTGAGCAGCTGCAGCTCGCCGGGGCAGAGCGCGGGGATCAGCGCCTCCATGCCCTCGACCGCGATGCCGTTGGAGATCTTCTCCAGCATCTCCACGAGGTGCGCGTCCGACTGGTGCTCCAGCACGAGGTCGGCCGCGCGCTGCTTCACGTCCTCGGTCAGCAGCAGCTCACGGCACGGCGGCGCGACGAAGTCCGTGACCTCCTCCGGCAGCGACCGCTGGTCCTGCACGGAGAACGGCCGGATCTCGCTGACCTCGTCGCCCCAGAACTCGACGCGGAACGGGTGCTCCGCCGTCGGCGGGAAGATGTCGAGGATGCCGCCGCGCGTCGCGTACTCGCCGCGCTTCTCGACCATGTCGACGCGGGTGTAGGCGTTCTCGGCGAGGCGCGTGACCAGCTCGGCGAAGTCCTGCTCCTCGCCGACCACCAGGTGCACGGGCTGGAGCTCGCCCAGGTCCGGCGCCATCGGCTGGATGAGGCTGCGGACCGTGGTCACGAGGACCTTGATCGGCCTGCCCTCGGGGTGCTTGAGCCTGCGCAGGACCTGCAGACGCGCGCCCACGGTGTCCGCGCGCGGCGAGAGCCGTTCGTGCGGCAGCGTCTCCCAGCTGGGGAAGAAGGCGACCTCGTCGTGCCCGACGAGGTCGCGCAGGACGTTCGTCAGCTCTTCGGCTTCTCTGCCGGTCGCCGTGACGGCCAGGACGGGCTTCACGGTGGACAGCGCGGCGGCGACGAGCGGGCGGGCGGCCAGCGGGCCGTCCAGCTGCAGCTCGGGGACGCCGGCGGAGTCGATCAACGTGCGGAGGGCTTTGTCGGGCAGTACGGAGGAGAGCAGGCCGAGCAGCGGCATGGTGAGAAACCCCGGTCAAGTGCAGAAGACGCCGGACAGACCCCTGCCTGGGACGAGGGGTCTCATCCCCCAGCCTAGCTCGTACCGCGAACCCTCATCGGGTGGTTCGAGAGCGGCTCAGGCAGGCTCCCACGCGATGAGCCGCTCGAACACGCGGTGGTCGCCACTGGCGTCCATCGCGCTCAGGTCGTGGCGGCCGTACATGAAGAGAACCAGGTCACTGGCGGTGGCGGTGGCCTCCGCGGTGGCGTCGGTCTCCTGGACGGTGTGCGCGCCGTTCCCGTCCAGCAGCAGCCACCAGCTCCGGCCCTCCGCCGCGTGGTAACCGATGGTCGCGGGCTCGTGCGGCCAGGGAGACGCCGTCGTGACGCAGGTCTGCAGGAACTCGTCGACGCCGTCGAGCGCGATCTCCGTCGGCAGCGGTTCCGCGGCGCCGATGGTGAGCTGGGCGTCGTAGGTGTGGACCGCGAGCTGCTGGAGCTGGTGGCGGGCGACGGCACCGGCGTTGTGCGGCGAGCCGGTCCACCAGGCCCAGCACTCGCGGTCGGGGCCGGCCTCGTCGAGGGCGGTCACCAGCTCCCGCGTCGCATCCTCCAACCAGGCCGGGATCTCGTCACGCCGCTCGGGCACCGGGACGTCCCTGCCGTCCGCCCTGGCGGTCGCGGGGCCCGCGGCGACGGTGGCGGCCCAGGTCCTGCGCCCGTCGCCGATGTGCTGCGCGAGGTCCGCGAGCGTCCACTCCGGGCAGCTCGGCACCGTCACGTCGAGGCTCGGCGCGGCGGCGACGGCGGCGCGGAAGGCGGCCGACCGCTCGTCGATCAGGCGGAGGAGGTCGGGGAAGCCCAGGGCGTTGTGCACCGTGGGTGTCTAGCACCGGGGTGTGGCGGGTGGACAGCGAATATCGGTGGCTCCCGCGCCGTTGTGCGGTCACCCTGTCGGCGTGTCGATGAGAGAGATCAGGGCTGACTACGACGATCAGTCCATCGTGGTCTACCAGGCCTATTCGCCCGCGATCGCGGATCCGGCCGTGGCAGCGCAACGGTTCGTGCCGCCGTTCAAGATGGAGCGGATGACGTGGATCAAGCCGTCGTTCCTCTGGATGATGTACCGCTGCGGGTACGCGCTGAAGGGAGATCAGGAACGCGTCCTGGCCGTCCGCATCACCCGTGAGGGGTTCGACTGGGCGGTCGCCAACGCGGTCGAGAGCAGCATCGGGGGCAAGCCGCCGGTCCGCGTGCAGTGGGACCCGGAACGCGGCCTGCACCACGAGCCGTTGCCGCACCGGTCGATCCAGATCGGCCTGACCCGCGAGGCCGTCGAGAAGTACGTCCACGAGTGGACGGTCGGCATCACCGACGTGACGCCGCTGGTCAGGCAGGTGCACGAGAAGGTGCAGGCACACGACCTGGACGGAGCGCGTGCGCTGCTGCCCGTCGAACGGCCTTACGGAACCACCACGACGCAAAACGCATAGTTGGGACATGCGCGCACTTGTTGCTGCTGTGTCGGTGTTGGCTCTGACGGCCTGTTCCACGCCAGAACCGGGCGGCAACGCGCCGTCGATGGCACCCGCACCGCAGGGCCTGAAGGTCGAGGAGGTCGCCGGCGGGTTCCAGCACGCCTGGGACCTCGGGTTCCTGCCCGACGGGTCGGTGCTCGTCACCGAACGCCCCGGCACCCTCAAGCTCGTCAGGAACGGCCAGGTCACGCCCGTCGACATCGACCTGACCGACGTCCAGGCACGTGGCGAGGGCGGCCTGATGGGCCTGGTCGTGCACCCCGACAACGAGCGCTTCACGGTTTGCTACAACACCGTCCGGGACGTGCGGCTCGTGACGTTCCGGCTCGACGGCACCAGGGCCACCAAGACCAAGGACCTGCTCACGGGCATGCCGTCGAACTCCAGCGGGCGGCACTCCGGGTGCAGGCCCACGCTCGCGCCGGACGGGACGATGTACGTCGCCACCGGTGACATCGCGCAGGGCCGCAACCCGCAGGACCGCACCAGCCTCGGCGGCAAGGTGCTGCGGATCGACGCCGAGACCGGTGAGGGCGCCGCCGGCAACCCGTTCGCCGGCTCCGCCAACGCCAACGAGCGCCGGATCCACACCTACGGCCACCGCAACGTGCAGGGCGTCGTGTTCCGGCCGGACTCCGAGCAGGCGTTCTCCAGCGAGCACGGGCCGAGCGTCGACGACGAGGTCAACCTGCTCAAGGCCGGCGCCAACTACGGCTGGGACCCGTCCAAGGGCGGTGCGCAGGGCGGGTACGACGAGAGCGTGCCGATGACCGACCTGCAGCGGTTCCCCGACGCTGTGCCCGCGGTGTGGTCGTCGGGTTCTCCGACCGAGGCGATCTGCCAGGCGGCGTTCTGGAACGGCAAGCTCGCGGTCACCGCGCTCAAGGGCTCGAAGCTGATGCTGTTCACGCTCGACGCCGCCGGCAAGGTGCAGAACGTCAGCATCCCCGAGGAGCTCAACGACAAGTACGGACGGCTTCGCGCCGCCCGCACCGCGCCGGACGGATCGCTCTACGTCACGACGTCGAACGGCTCGAACGACAAGCTGCTGAGGCTCACCGGCGACGTGTGAGCCCGGGACGACCGCGTCGTCCGGCCGTCCGACCCCTCGACGGACGGCCGGACGCGATCCCCGGGTTCGTGCCCACCCACAGGACACATCGTTCGAGCACGCCCGCACCGTTTCAGCTCCGGGCGAAGGTTTGGCGCAGTGCACAACGAAGAGGGCCGTCATGTGCACAGGCGCACAACGGACAGCTCAGGAACGACCGCGCAGCGTGGGCTTGTGGTCCATCGCCGACAGGCCGTTCCACGCCAGGTTGACCAGGTGCGCGGCGACCTCGTCCTTCTTCGGCTTGCGCGCCTCCAGCCACCACTGCCCCGTCAGCGCGACCATCCCGACCAGCGCCTGCGCGTACAGCGCGGCGAGCTTGCGGTCGTAGCCCCGTTTGGCGAAGTGCACGCCGAGGATGTGCTCCACCTGCGACGCGATGTCGTTCAGCAGGGAGGAGAACGTGCCGGAGGACGAGGCGACCGGTGAGTCCCGCACCAGGATGCGGAACCCGTCCGTCGAGCCCTCGATGTAGCCGAGCAACGCGCAGGCGGCCCGTTCGAGCAGCTCACGCGGGTGGTCGCCGCCGTCGAGCGCCTCGACGATCTCGTTCATCAGGCGGCGCATCTCGCGGTCGACCACGACGGCGTAGATGCCTTCCTTGCCGCCGAAGTGCTCGTAGACGACGGGCTTGGACACGCTCGCGCGGTGGGCGATCTCCTCGATCGAGGTCGCCTCGAAGCCCTTCTCGGCGAACAGGGCGCGGGAGACGTCCAGGAGCTGCTCTCGGCGTTCCTTGCCCGTCATCCTGACCCTCGCCACCGAGCCAGCCTACAAAGGCCGGCCCCCGCTTCTGCCGGACCTCGGGCGGAACTCGCTGGCGCACGCGCCGTGCCGGCTGGAATCGGGGATCATCAGAAGATGGCCAGACGCAAGATCATCCGGATCACGGCGACCTCGTTGCTCGTCCTGCTCGTGCTGGTCACGGCGGCGCTCGGCGGTGTCGGCTGGTACTACAGCGACGAGCTGCTCGAACCGGCGGAGGCGCTGCCGAGGCGCTACCAGGAGACCTCGCTCGGCGTCGACGGCAAGAACGTCGTGCTCGCCGAATCGAGGCTCACGACGCTGCGCGGCACGTTCGGCGTCGTCTGGCCGGGTGGTGCCGCGAAGGTCGGTGACGTCGCCGCGAACGAGAACGGCCGCGTCGAACGGCCGCTGCTCGACGGCACCGCACCGCCGGAGGGCACCAAGGTGCGCGTCGAGACCAACGTCTACGAGGGCAACCCCAAGACGGCGCTGGGCCTGGTCTACAGCGAGGTCGGGGTGCCGTCCGAGCTCGGCGAGATGCCCGCGTGGCTCGTGCCCGCGGCGAACCGGGACACGTGGGTCATCACCGTCCACGGGCGTGGCGCGTCGCGCGAGGAGGCGTTGCGCGTGCTTCCGCAGTTGCACAACGCAGGCCTGCCCGTGCTGCTGATGACCTACCGCAACGACACCGGGTCGCCCCGGTCGCCCGACGGCCTGTACCACCTCGGCGACACCGAATGGCGCGACATCGAGGCCGCCATCAGGTACGCCCGGGGGCAGGGCGCGCGGAAGGTCGTGCTCTACGGCTGGTCGATGGGCGGCGCGATCATCGGCCAGACGCTGGCCCGTTCGGACCTCGCACCTGCCGTCAGCGGTGTCGTGCTGGACTCCCCCGTCACGAACTGGTCGCAGACGCTGGACCTGCAGGCGAGCAACCGCGGCGTGCCGACCTGGCTCACACCGGTCGCCGAGCTCGTGTCCGGCTGGCGCGCCGACATCGACTTCGACAGGTTCGACCTGGTGCGCAACCCGCCCGCGCTCAGGCCGCCGACGCTGCTGCTGCACGGCTCGGCCGACGGCACCGTGCCCGCCCAGTCGTCGCGCGACCTCGCGAGCGCGGCGAGCGGGATCGGGTGGCCGCTGCAGTACGTCGAGATCCCCGGCGCCGACCACACGTCGGGGTGGAATGTGGCGACCGACACGTACCGGGCCGCCCTCGGCGACTTCCTGACCAGGTCGGTCGGCGTGAAGCCGTGATCATGACCTGAGCCGGACGAGTGGTGGTTGGACAACGACAGGAGGTCTCGTGACAACATGTGCGCAGGACGGGCGCGCGCCCGCCCGGTCCGCCATGGTGTAAAGGCAGCACCTCGGATTTTGGTTCCGATGGTCCAGGTTCGAATCCTGGTGGCGGAGCAGGGCCTTGAAAGCGCAGGGCCATGGGGTCTTTGGGAGGTGCGAAGCTGCCCGAGGAAACGGTCGACGAGCAGGGCAACGTGGGCCGCCGCCACCACGAGATGTCCGACGCGTGGCTGGTGGGCCGCGCGAGCGAACTCGTCGCCGTCGCCCAGAGCAGCCACCTCGCCGCGCAGCTGGAAGCGGCCTCCGAGATCGACCGCATCCTCGCGGAGGCGCAGGGCCGCGGTGAGCCCCGCATCGTCGCGCAGCTGCTCAGGGCCGCCGCCGTGGTCCGGCTGGTCACGCCGGGTCTGGTCGACATGTCCGACCCGCAGCTCGACGAGATGCTCACCCACTGCCGCCGGCACGGCCTGATCGTGCTGGAGGCGGACGCGCGGGCGTTGCGCGGACGCCGGTTCCTGCTGGGCAACGCCGAGGACAAGGCGCTGACCGAGATCGCCGCGTCGCTCGCGATGATGCTCGACGAGGAACCCGAGGTCGACCCGGTCTTCGACAAGCGGACGTGGGACCAGCTGCTGGCCACGACGCTGCAGGACATCGCCCTCGTGCTGACCCAGCTGGGCGTCTACGAGATGGCCGACGACGTGCTGGCCCGCGGTCACAACCCCCTGTGGGAGAGCGGCCAGCCGCACCAGATCTACGTGCACCTGGTGAACAGGACCCGCCTGCGCATCGGCTGGGGCCTGCGCCTCGAACGCGTGAACTTCCACCTCCAGGCGCGGGAGCAGTTCGCGTTCGCCGCGGGGCTCGCGGAGGCCGCCGAGGTGCCGTTCCGGCAGTCGCTGCACCCCGGCAGGCGCGACCTCGCCGCCGCCGAGCAGGTGCCGATCCTCGGTGCCGCGCAGGCGCTGACGAACCCGAGCGAGGAGCACCTCGACCGGCTGTGGTCGTTGCGCGGCCTGTCGATGTACGCGCGGGAGCTGATCATCGTCGCGATCGCGCTGGGCAGGTGCCTGGTCGAGGCGAACCGGCTGGACGACGCGCTGAAGGTCCTCGGCGACACGCGCACGCAAATGGAGCACGACACGTCGGAACCGTCGCTGGTGCTGTCGCTGGAACGCGAGTACGCGCACCTCTGCGGCCCGCACACGACCTCCGCGCTGGAGGCCTACAACGCGGCGCTGGAAGCCGAGCTGTGGGCGATGCGCGAGTCCCGCGTGGCCACGCTGACGACGCGTCGCGAGCACGAACGGCTGACGCGCGCGCACGGCGCGATCGCGCAGCAGGCGTTGCAGGACCCGTTGACCGGGCTGCCGAACCGCCGCGCCCTCGACGACAAGATGGGCGAGCTCATCGCAGGACAGGTCGACCCGTTCTCGATCGCGCTGGTCGACCTCGACGGCTTCAAGGGCGTGAACGACCGGCATTCACACGCCGAGGGTGATGATGTCCTTCGGGTGATTGCCAGCACACTCCGCCAGGCGCTGAGGGGCGACGACATGGTGGCCCGCTACGGCGGCGACGAGTTCGTCGTGCTGCTGCCGGGCGCCCCCCTGCACGCCGCGGAAGCGGCGCTGGGCAGGGCCGTGGATGCGGTGGCAGGCTTGCCAATCGACCTCTCCAGAGGGGTGACGCTGTCGGTCGGCGTCATCTCGCTGCGCCCCCGCGAAACCGCCAACCAGGCCCTGTCGAGGGCCGACTCGGCGATGTACGTGGCGAAGCGCAGAGGTGGCTGCCAGGTCGCGGCCGTGGCGGGGGAGTCGTCCGCGGAGGCTTAGGCTGGTCCGCGGACTTCGAACCACCCAGCCTGTTAGGGAGAGCATTGATGCTCGAGGGCCCTGTCAGCACGGTCGTGCTCGCCGCCGGGGAAGGCACCCGCATGCGGTCGTCCACGCCCAAGGTGCTGCACCGGATCGCCGGACGCTCACTCGTCGAACACGCGGTGCGCGCCGCGGCCGGCACAGACCCCGACCACCTGGCCGTCGTCGTCGGCCACGGCCGTGAGGCCGTCACAGAGCATCTGGAAGCCCTCGCCGGGACGCTGGGCCGCAAGGTCACCGTCGCGGTGCAGGCCGAGCAGAAGGGCACCGGCCACGCGGTCTCGTGCGGCCTGGCCGAGCTGCCGCACGACCTGGCCGGCACCGTGATCGTGAGCTACGGCGACGTGCCGCTGCTCGACACCACGACGTTCCAGGCGCTGCTGTCGGAGCACGCCTCCGCCGGCAACGCCGTCACCGTCCTGACCGCCGTGGTGGAGAACCCCACCGGGTACGGGCGGATCGTCCGCGACTCCGACGGCTCCGTGCAGCGGATCGTCGAGCAGAAGGACGCCTCCGACGACGAGAAGCTGATCACCGAGATCAACTCCGGCGTCTACGCGTTCGACGCGGCGGTGCTGCGCGACGGCCTGTCGCGGTTGTCCACCGACAACGCCCAGGGCGAGCTGTACCTGACCGACGTGCTGGGCATCGCCCGCGGCGACGGTCTGCGCGTCGGCGCGCTGATCGCGTCCGACCCCTGGCTGGTCGAGGGCATCAACGACCGCGTGCAGCTCGCGGCCGTCGGCGCCGAGATGAACCGCCGCATCGTCGAGGGCCACCTGCGCTCCGGCGTCACGTTCGTCGACCCGTCGTCGGCCTGGGTGGACGCGGACGTGCAGATCGGCCAGGACGCGCTGGTCGAGCCGAACGTGCAGCTCCGCGCGGGCACGGTGATCGGCCCGCGCGCCGTGGTCGGCCCCGACACGACCCTGTCCGGGGTGACCGTCGGCGCGGGGGCCTCGGTGGTCCGCACCCACGGCAGCGACTCGGTGATCGGCGACGGCGCGTCCGTCGGCCCGTTCGCCTACCTCCGCCCCGGCACGTCCCTGGGCGTGAAGGGCAAGATCGGCACGTTCGTCGAGACCAAGAACTCGACGATCGGCGAGGGCTCGAAGGTCCCCCACCTGTCCTACATCGGCGACGCCACGATCGGCGATCACAGCAACATCGGTGCAGCATCGGTAACTGTCAACTACGACGGGGTGAACAAGCACCGCACGATCGTCGGATCCCACTGCCGCACCGGCTCGGACAACATGTTCGTAGCGCCGGTGACCGTGGGCGACGGCGCTTACACCGGCGCGGGAACCGTCCTGCGCCGCGACGTCCCACCGGGCGCGCTGGCCGTGTCCGGCGGCCCACAGCGCAACCTCGAAGGCTGGGTCCTCAGCCGTCGTGAGGGCACCGCCGCGGCTCAGGCAGCGGCATCCGCACTCGCGAAGCAGAATGCGGACGACAAGACAGAGGAGCGTCGCTGACCGTGAACCCGCAGATGCCCGGCACACCGAAGAAGAACCTCATGCTCTTCGGCGGACGTGCCTACCCGGAGCTGACGGAAGAGGTCGCGAAGCACCTCAACGTCACGGTGACCCCGCAGCAGGCCTACGACTTCGCCAACGGCGAGATCTTCGTCCGCTTCGAGGAGTCGGTGCGCGGCTGCGACGCCTTCGTCATCCAGTCGCACACCAGCCCCATCAACCAGTGGCTGATGGAACAGCTGATCATGGTCGACGCCCTGAAGCGGGCCTCGGCCAAGCGCATCACCGTGATCATGCCGTTCTACCCGTACAGCCGTCAGGACAAGAAGCACCGCGGCCGCGAGCCCATCTCGGCCAGGCTGGTAGCCGACCTCTTCAAAACGGCGGGCGCCGACCGCCTCGTCTCGGTCGACCTCCACACGGCCCAGATCCAGGGCTTCTTCGACGGCCCGGTGGACCACCTGTGGGCAATGCCCCTGCTGGCGGACCACATCAGGGGCAAGTACGCGGGCCACGAGATCACCGTCGTCTCCCCCGACTCGGGCCGCACCAAGCTGGCGGAGAAGTGGGCGGACACCCTGGGCGGCGCCCCGATCGCCTTCATCCACAAGACCCGCGACCCCCTGCGCCCCAACGAGGTGGTCTCGAACCGAGTGGTGGGCAAGGTGGAGGGCCGCCTCTGCATCGTGATCGACGACATGGTCGACACGGGCGGCACCATCGCAGGCGCGGTGAAGCAACTCCTCAACGAGGGCGCAGCCGACGTGGTGATCGCCGCGACGCACGGCATCCTCTCGGGCCCGGCCACCGAACGCCTGCAGAACTCAGGCGCCCGCGAGGTCGTGTTCACCGACACGCTCCCGATCCCGGCGGAGAAGCGCTTCCCGAGCATGACCGTGCTCTCGATCGCACCGCTGCTGGCCCGAGTGATCCAGGAAGTGTTCGAGGACGGCTCAGTGACGTCGCTGTTCGACGGCAACGCCTGACCAAGGCAACGCCAAAGGGGCCTCCCGCTGCCGCCACCAAGGGGCGCAGCGGGAGGCCCTTGGCATCCAAGGGCGGGAGGCCCCTCGGCTTGGCGAAGCCGAAGGCGAGCAGTAGGTCTTCCGGAGCGCAGCTCCGCGCGGTGGGGTCCCGTCACGAGTCGCACCTCAGCTCTTGCTGCACCTGAGGAGGGGTGTCAAACGGCCACGCTTTTCGGCCGTTT
>JASLAV010000433.1 GCA_030146905.1 Lentzea sp.
GGTGATTGACCTCAAGGTGTTGCGCGAGAACCCGGAGATCGTGCGCGCTTCGCAGCGTGCCCGTGGCGAGGACGAGGGCGTCGTCGACTCCCTGCTGTCCGCTGACGAGCGCCGGCGCAGTGCCATCTCCCGCGCTGACACCCTGCGCGCCGAGCAGAAGTTGTTCGGCAAGGAGGTCGGCAAGGCCAAGGGTGACGAGAAGGCCGCTCTGCTCGTCAAGGCCAAGGAGCTGGCCGCCGAGGTCAAGGCCGCCGAGGCCGAGCAGCACGCCACCGCTGACGAGGTCGGTGAGCTCCTGGCGAAGATCCCGAACCTGGTGCACCCCGACGCGCCCGTCGGTGGTGAGGACGACTTCCGCGTCGTCAAGCACGTCGGTGAGCCTCGCGAGTTCGACTTCGAGCCGCTCGACCACCTCGACCTGGGCACCAGGCTCGGTGCGATCGACACGGAGCGCGGCGCCAAGGTCAGCGGTTCGCGGTTCTACTTCCTCAAGGGCGTCGGCGCGCAGCTCGAGCTCGCCCTGCTCAACATGGCCGCGGCGCAGGCCACCGCCAACGGCTTCGAGCTCATGATCACGCCCACGCTGGTGCGGCCGGAGATCATGGCGGGCACCGGGTTCCTGGGTGCGCACTCGAGCGAGATCTACCACCTGCCCGCCGACGACCTGTACCTCGTCGGCACGTCGGAGGTGCCGCTCGCCGGGTACCACTCCGACGAGATCCTCGACGGTGAACGCCGGTACGCGGGCTGGTCGTCGTGCTACCGGCGCGAGGCCGGGTCGTACGGCAAGGACACCCGCGGCATCATCCGCGTGCACCAGTTCAACAAGGTCGAGATGTTCTCCTACGTGAAGCCCGAGGACGCCGAGGCGGAGCACGCCCGGCTGCTCGGGTGGGAGGAGGAGATGCTCGCCAAGATCGAGGTGCCCTACCGCGTCATCGACACGGCGACGGGCGACCTCGGCACGTCGGCGTACCGGAAGTTCGACTGCGAGGCGTGGCTGCCGACGCAGAAGAGGTTCCTGGAGCTGACCTCCACGTCGAACTGCACCACGTTCCAGGCGCGCCGGCTCAACGTGCGCTACCGGGACGAGAACGGCAAGACGCAGACCGCCGCCACGCTCAACGGCACGCTGGCCACCACGCGGTGGCTCGTCGCGATCCTGGAGAACCACCAGAACGCCGACGGCTCGGTCACCGTCCCCGAGGCCCTGCGGCCGTTCATGGGAACGGACGTCCTCAAGCCGCGGTGACCGCCCGCACTTCGGCGGCCACGTGCTTCGCGATCTCCAGCGAACCCGTGGCCGCCGGTGACGGCGCGTTGAGCACGTGCACCTGGCGTGGCGCGGTCTGGATCAGGAAGTCGTCGACCAGCGACCCGTCCGGCAGCATCGCCTGTGCCCGCACGCCGCTCTCGGCGCGCACCAGGTCGTCCTCGCGCACCGCGGGCACGAGCCGGGCGAGCGAGGCGGCGAAGCGCTTGCGGGACAACGACCTCAGCACCTCGTCGACGCCGGTGCGGGCGTACCTGCGCGCGAGCCGCCAGGTGCCGGGGAAGCGGGCCACGTCCGCGACGTCGCGGAGCGAGACGTCACGCCGGCGGTAGCCCTCGCGCCGCAACGCGAGCACCGCGTTCGGGCCGCAGTGCACCGAGCCGTCGAGCATGCGCGTGAGGTGCACGCCGAGGAACGGCAGCGTCGGGTCCGGCACCGGGTAGATCAGGCCGCGCACCAGTTCGGTGCGCTTGAGCTCGTAGTACTCGCCGCGGAACGGCACGATCGCCGCCGCGGGGGAGAGCCCCGCCAGCCGCGCGATCCTGTCGCTCTGCAGGCCCGCGCAGTTCACCAGCGCGTCGGCCCTGACGATCCCCTGCGGCGTCGCGACCTCCACCGCGGACCCGGCCGTCCTGATCGCCAGTGCCGGTGACCGCAACCGCAGGTCGTGGCCGTCGAGCGATCGCACCAGCGCGGCGCAGACGGCCGGGTAGTCGATGATCCCCGTGCTCTCGACGCGCAACGCGGCCACGCAGGCCACCTCGGGCTCGTACGCGAGCGCTTCGGAGGCGGAGATCAGCTTCGCCGGCACGCCGTTCGCCCCTGCCCGCTCGGCCAGCGCCCTGAGCCTCGGCACCTCGTCGGCGGAGGTGGCGACCACGAGCTTGCCGCACACCTCGACCGGGACGCCGTGCTCACGCGCGAAGGCGACCATCGAGGCGTTGCCGGCCACGGACATCCGCGCCTTGAGCGACCCCGGCCTGTAGTACAGGCCCGCGTGCACGACGTTCGAGTTGTGGCCGGTCTGGTGGGCGCCCCAGCGCCCCTCCTTCTCCAGCACCGTCACGCGGTCACCGCGCGAGGCCAGCTCGGCGGCCACCGCGAGCCCGACGATTCCGCCACCGATCACCACGACAGAGCGCACAGTGACGGAATCTAGTTCAGCGCCCCGCCGTTACAGGTGCCGATCGAGCGTCGGCAGGACGTCCGCCGCGACGTTCTCCACGACCTGCTCGCTGCCCGCGTAGACGCCGTCGTGCCGCGGCCAGTGCGCCACCACGTCGGTGAAGCCCAGCTCAGCCGCTCTGCCCACGGCGTCGGCGAAGCACTCCACGCTGGACAGCGAGTACACGGGCGCCGAGTCGAGGTTGAGGTAGCGGTTCACGCGGGACGTGCGGCCATGCGTGGCCAACGTCTCAGTGAAGCGTCCGGACATCTCCGCCACACCGCGCCACCACGTCTCCTGGTCCTCGGTCTCCGGGCCGGTGGTGACCCAGCCCTGGCCGAACCTCGCCGCGACGGCCATCGCCTTCGGGCCGTTGGCGGCGACCACGAACGGCAGCCGCGGCCGCTGCACGCAGCCGGGAGCGCTGCGGGCCTCCTCCGCCGAGTAGAACTCGCCGTGCCACGTCGTGCGGTCCTTGACCAGCAGTTGGTCGAGCAGCTCCACGAACTCGCCGAACCGGGCCGTCCTGTCGCCGGGCAGCAACGGCTTCGAGCCGGTCACCACCGTGTCGTACCCGGCCCCACCTGCGCCGACGCCGAGCGTGAACCGCCCGTCGGAGATGTCGTCGACCGCCAGCAGCTCACGCGCGAACGGCACCGGGTGGCGGAAGTTCGGGCTCGCGACGAACGTCCCGAGCCTGATGCGCGAGGTGACCAGCGCGGCCGCTGTCAGGGTCGGGAGAGCGCCGAACCAGGGGCCGTCCACCAGCGTGCGCCAGCCGAGGTGGTCGTAGGTCCACGCGTGGTGGAACCCGTACTCCTCGGCGGCGCGCCACTTGGGTTCGGCGATCCACCATCGGTGTTCCGGGAGAATCACGATTCCAGCGCGCACGGGACGTACGGTAACCAGCTGTTCAGCCTCCGACGAACTTGGCTCGTGTGATTGACAAGGCAAGATGTCGATGTGGAACAGCCGCGCCTGGTCGCCTCCGACGTCGATGGAACCCTGCTCAACCCTCTGGAGTCCGTGAGCCCGCGCACAGCGGAGGTCGTCGCCAGAGTGCTCGCGGCGGGGGTGCCCTTCGTGCTGGCCACCGGGCGGCCGCCGCGCTGGATCCCGCGCATCGCGGAGGAGGCGGGGCTCGACGGGCTCGCCGTCTGCGCGAACGGCGCGGTGCTCTACGACATCGGCCGCGACGAGATCGTCTGGGCGCGCACGCTCAGCCCGGTGCAGCTGCACGACATCGCGTCCGCCGTCGACAGCGTGCTCGACGACTGCACGTACGCGGTGGAGCTGGTCGGCACGCCCAAGGACGAGCTGACCTTCGTCGCCGAGCTCAGCTACACCCACCCCTGGCCGGAGGGGCCGCACAGCGGGCTGACCCGCGCGGAGACGCTCGGCCGTCCCGCGACCAAGCTGCTGATCCGCAACAGCGCCATGACCAGCGCCGAGATGGCCGCCGCGATCGAAGAGGTGCTGCACGGCGAGGTCGACCTCACGTTCTCCACCAACAACGGCCTGATCGAGGCCTCGGTGCACGGCGTCACGAAGGCGTCGGGCCTCGCCGACGTGGCGGAGCGGTTCGGCGTCGAACGCGAGCACGTCATCGCGTTCGGGGACATGCCCAACGACGTGGAGATGCTCAGGTGGGCCGGCCACGGCGTGGCGATGGCCAACGGCCACGAGGCCGCGAAGGCCGCGGCGGACGAGGTCACCGGACCGAACGCGGAGGACGGCGTCGCCATGGTCCTCGAACGGTGGTTCTGAGGGCCGCCATTACCCTGTGCCGCATGCGCGCACTCGTGACCGGCGGCGCCGGTTTCATCGGCTCCACCCTGGTTGACCGCCTGCTGCGGGACGGGCACGAGGTCCACGTGGTCGACGACCTGCGCCGCGGCAACCGCACCGCGCCGCAGGACCCGGCCCACGCCGGCAGGTACTCGTTCACGCGGCTCGACGTCACCTCCCCGGAGCTCACCGACCTGTTCGCGCAGGTCAAGCCGGAAGCCGTGTTCCACCTGGCCGCGCAGATCGACGTCCGGGTGAGCGTGGAGAAGCCGCTCGACGACGCCCGGCAGAACGTCCTCGGCACGATCAACCTCGCGGAGGCCGCCCGCAGGGCCGGCACCCGCAAGATCCTCTTCGCGTCGTCCGGCGGGTCCATCTACGGCACCCCCGACGTCCTGCCGGTGTCCGAGGAGGTCCCGACCAACCCGAAGTCGCCGTACGCGGCGAGCAAGCTCTCGGGTGAGATCTACCTCAACACGTTCCGGCAGCTCTACGGCATCGACTGCACGCACCTCGCGCTCGCCAACGTCTACGGGCCCCGCCAGGACCCGCACGGCGAGGCCGGCGTGGTGGCGATCTTCGCGAACGCGCTGCTCGCGGGGAAGCCGACGAAGGTGTTCGGCGACGGCGGCAACACCAGGGACTACGTCTTCGTCGAGGACGTCGTCAACGCGTTCGTGCTGGCGAGCGGCGAGGGCGGGGGCGGGCGCCGGTACAACATCGGCACCGGTGTCCAGGTGTCCGACCGCGAGCTGCACACCCTGGTCGCGCAGGCCGCCGGCGCCGCCGACACCCCTGAGCACGCCCCGGCGCGACTCGGCGACCTGCGGGCCTCCGCGCTCGACCCGTCGCTGGCCAAGGCCGAGCTCGGGTGGGTGCCGGAAACGGACATCCGCACCGGCGTGGAGCGCACCGTCGAGTACTTCCGCCAGGCGTAGCGCCAGCACCCCGCCCGGATTCACCCGGATGTGAGCGGTTAGGCTCGCGCCCGTGTCGAGCGATTTCCTCGGCAGGGCCCTCGTCGTGGTGCCTGCCTGGAACGAAGAAGCCGCCGTCGGCGATACCGTGCGCGAGATTCTCGATTCGGTGCCCAACGTCGACGTGCTCGTGGTTGACGACGGCTCCTCCGACCTGACGGCGGAGGTGGCCAGGGAAGCGGGTGCTCTCGTCCTCGAACTCCCCTTCAACCTGGGCGTCGGCGGTGCCATGCGGGCGGGTTTCCGCTACGCGGTGCGGCACGGCTACGACGCCGCCGTGCAGGTGGACGCGGACGGCCAGCACAACCCGGCCGAGGTGCCCGACCTGCTCGCCAAGCTGGGCGAGGCCGACCTGGTGATCGGTGCGCGCTTCGCCGAGAAGGGCGACTACCAGGTCCGCGGCCCCCGCAAGTGGGCGATGGTCGTGCTGAGCAAGGTCCTGTCGTGGGTGGCGAAGACCCGCCTGACCGACACCACCTCCGGCTTCAAGGCGACCGGCAAGCGCGCCCTGCCGCTGTTCGCGGAGAACTACCCCGTGGAGTACCTGGGCGACACGATCGAGTCGCTGGTCATCGCGGTGCGCGCGGGTTGCACGATCACGCAGGTGCCCGCGCACATGCGGCCGCGGCGGGCGGGCAACCCGAGCCACAGCCCGTGGAAGTCGGCCGTGTACCTGGGCCGCGCCGGGTTCGCGCTGCTGCTGGCGTTGATCCGCCGGTGGGACGTGTCCGTCCGGACCTCCACGCCGCGGGTGCCCGCGCCCACGACGACCGCCGAAAGGGGTGCGGCGTGAGCGCGTACATCGTCGCGATCATCGGCAGCATCCTGATCCTGCTCGGGATCATGGAGCTGCTGCGCCGCCGTCAGCTCAGCGAGAAGTACGCCGTGCTGTGGCTCGTGGTCGGCGTGCTGCTGCTGATCCTCACGATCTTCCCCGGCATGCTCGGCACGGTGAGCGGCTTGGTCGGCGTCGAGGTCCCGTCGAACCTCCTCTTCTTCACCGCGATCGTGTTCCTCATCGGCGTCGCGCTGCACCTGTCGTGGGAGCTGTCGCGGCTGGAGGACGAGACCCGCAAGCTCGCGGAGGACCTCGCCATCCTGCGCCTCGAGGTCGAGGAGCAGGGCAAGCGGCTGGGTGACAAGAAGAACCCCCAGCGCTGACACTTCTTCGTGGAAGAGGCCCTGCTCCGGTGTCCGGAGCAGGGCCTCTCAACGTTTCGCGCCTCAGTGCCGGGGCGGGACCGGCGTACCGCGCATCAACGCGGTGACGACCTCGACCGCGTGGTCCCAGGAGAACTTCTCCGACGTGTTCTTGCCCAGCAGCTCGGCCATCGCGACGCGGTGCGGCTCGTCCGTCAGCGCCTCCCGCAACGCCTTGGCCAGCGCACGGGGCTGCTGAGCCGGCACGAGCCAGCCGGTCTCGCCGTCGGTCACGATCTCGGACGTCCCGCCGACGTCCGTGGCGATGACGCAGGCGCTCATCGCGGCGGCCTCCAGCACCGTCGTCGGCAGGCCCTCCGTCCAGCTGGGGTTCACCACGACGGTGGCGGCGGCCATCTCCTTCAACGCGGTCGGGTGGTCCACCGCGCCGAGGAACTCGACCTGGTCGGCGAGACCGAGCGACTTCGCCTTGGTCTCCAGCATCCCGCGCACCGGGCCGTCCCCGCAGATCCGCGCGTGCACCGGCACCCCGGCGGCCTTGACCTCGGCGAGCGCGTCGAGCAGGTCCTGCACGCCCTTACCGCTGATCAACCGGCCCACGAAGCACACGGTGTTCGGCTTGCCGGACGGCGCGGAGCGCGTGCCCTCCGGCAGGTCCATGCCGCGGTGCACGACGATCGCCTCGCGGCCGGAGAGCTTGCGGACGAACTCCTGCGCGGGCTTCGACACCGCCACGACACCGGCGGCCATGCGCAGCACCGGCTGGGCGATGGTGGTGTCGACGGTGTTCGCCACGAACCGGACGAAGAAGTTGCCGCTCTGCACCGGCGTCGACCCGTGCTCGATGTGCACGCGTCGGAGGCCCTTGCGCTTGGCCCAGATGCTGGCCAGCGCCGCGTGGTAGAAGAACCGCGTGTGCGTCATCAGCACCGCGTCGGGCGTGACGTGCTTGCGCAGCAACGCGTGGAAGCCGGGCTTGGGCACCGGGTAGGGCGACACCGGCATCCACGACGGCCAGCGCACGACCGTCCAGCGGTCGGACAGCTGCTCCACGCCGGCCTTCGCACCGGTGTCCGAGGTGAGCACGGTGATGCGGAGGTCGGGGTCGGCCTCCAGGAGCCTCTTGTGCAGCTCGAACGCATAGGCCTCGAGACCGCCGGGATGCGGGGGGTAGCAGGAGGGCAGGTCCACCAGGTGCATGGCCCCAATTTCCCACACGCGCGAGCAGCCCCGTCAGCCGACCGCCGCTGCCGAACCCCGTTGCCGTCGCCGGGAAAGACGACGTCCAAGATCGTTACGCGACGAAAGTCACCGCTGGTTCCGCCGTGCCCGGCAGTATCGTGCGCCCGGCACGCTTCGTCGCGTGCAGATCGATCCTGGGGGATGGGGGACACATGAATTCACTTTGGCGCGCCCTTGTGACGACGAGGGCCTGCTGCGCCGTCGCGACCGAGGGCTTCGGGCCCGCGGCTTCTGCTCGTTCGCGGGTCAAGCCGTGAAGCGGCCGCTGCTGATCGCAGCCGTGGCGGCGCTGGCCGGCGCCCTGCTGACCGTTCCCGCCGACGCGGTCGTCGACGGCAGCCCGGTCGCGGACGGCGCGCAGCCGTACGTCGCCCGGATCACCGTCGGCTCCGACCTGAGCTGCACCGGCGCGTTGATCGACCCGTACTGGGTGGTCACCGCGAACGGGTGCGTGCCGGACGGTCGGACGGCCACCGCCGTCATCGGCCGCACGCAGGCGGGCCAGACCACCGGTCTGACCCGGCAGATCACGCAGGTCGTGCGGCGCGACGACCGCGACATCGCACTGGCCAGGCTCGACCTGCCGGTGATGGAGCTGCCGAAGCTCAAGCTCGCCACCACGCCGGCCGCCGCCGGTGAGCTGCTGAAGATCTCCGGCTGGGGCCGCACCCGCCAGACGTTCGCGAACGACCAGCTGCACGCGGCGTCGTTCTCGGTCGACTCCTCCAACGGCGCGACCGTCGCGGTGACGGGTCAGTCGGGTGTCGGCCTCTGCAAGGGTGACGCGGGTGGTCCCGCCATCCGCGAGGTGAACGGTGTCGCCGAGCTCGTCGCGGTCGGCACGAAGTCGTGGCAGGGCGGTTGCTACGGCGTCGAGGACACCCGCACCGGTGCGACCGCGGGCCGGGTGGACAACCTCGGCGCGTGGATCACCGAGCAGATCGCCGGCCGCACGGTGCTGTTCAAGAACAACTACACCGGCCGGTGCGCTCTGCAGTTCTCGTTCGAGCCGCAGGTGAACACCACGATCAAGCAGTTCGACTGCGTCCCCGCCTACACCGACCAGGTGTGGACGTTGAAGCCGGTCAACGGCGGGGTCGCGCTGCGCAACGCCCACACCGGGCTCTGCGCTTCGGCCCGCTCGGCGACCGACGTCGCCGGCTGGAGCGTGCCGATGGTCAACTGCAACGCGGCGGACGCGCTGCAGGCCTGGCAGGTCAACGCGGTGGCGACCGGTACGCAGATCCGGAACACGGTGACCGGCCTGTGCCTCGCGGTCTGGTGGCGCACGCCGGACAACGGCGCCGAGCTCACCTACCAGGTCTGCGAGCCGGCCTACGCCGACCAGGTGTGGACCGAGATCGCCTGAGGTGCGGCGGCGATCACCGAACGGTGGTCGCCGCCTTCTCGCTGTCGGCTCGTGCGTGCCGGGTGAGGCCGATCCACGCGATGGCCGCGCCGACCGCCCACGCCAGTGCCATGCCGGTCGCGGCACCGATGACGCCGAACTGGGTGCCGAGCAGCGCGATCAGCGCCAGCTCGCACACCAGCTGGATGGTGCGCACCCGTGGCCCGACCCACGCCCGGCCGCTCGCCTTCGCCGCCACCATCGCGGTCTGGCCGGACGCCAGCAGCAGCGCGTAGACGAGCAGGACCAGCACGACCGGTTCGAGCTCCGACCAGTCGGCCTTGAGCAGCGTGCTCATCAGGTCCGCCGGCAGCACCGCCACGACCAGCATGCCCACCGCGCACACACCGGCGGCCAGCAGCGACACGATCGCGGGCGCGCGGACCACGTCCTTGGCGCTGCGACCGGCGAGGTGCGCGAGCAGCGCGTTGCCGATGCCGACGAACAGCACGGTCATCGCCGTGATCGGTGTCATCGCCTTGCGCAGCAGGCCGTACCCGTCGAGCCCGGTCGCCCAGATGGCCATGCCGAACGTGGCGTAGATGCCGGCCGCGAGGTACAGCGCGTCGATCAGGAAGCCGGGGATGAGCTTGCGCTGCTCCTTGATCCACCCGACGACGGATCCCAGCGAGAACGGGCTGCCGGTCAGCACGACCGCGACGAGCGTCGCGAGGATGCCGGTGATCGCCCACAGCAGGTAGGTGCGGGTCACGTCGAGGTGGTCGACCAGCGCGAACGTCGCGGCGCCTCCCGCGAAGACCACCAGCCAGCCGCCGTCGAGGACGAGCGCGAGCAACGGCCGCTGCCTGCCGTAGCCGACGTACCGGGCGTGGTCGAGCACGCCGAGGAACGGCGAGGCCACCGCCTGGATGAGCAGCAGGTCGCGGGCGGTCCCGTCGAGGAACAGCGCGACGAGCAACGAGCACACGCCGATCACCAGGCCGAGCGTCAGCGCGGTGGCCGCCGGCGGGCGCAGTGCTCGCGGATCCGCCGACGCCGCCGTGCGCGAGACCAGCATCGGCTCCGACGAGATGGCCCTGCTGACGTACCACTGGCCGGTCTGCACCATCACGACCAGCGTGAAGATGCCGTACTCGGCGTCGGTCGACACCGGGATGGCCGCCGCCTGCACCACGAACGCGATGGCGGAGAAGAGGAGCTGGTCGACGGTGACGAGCGACTGGTAGCCCGCTCGGTCGACGAGTCTGCGGAGCCACGAGGGTGCGGGACCGTCCACCGGCGTCGGGGGCTTCGTCACGGCGTTGGGTACCTTCTCGAAGGGGAGTTCGAGTCGCCTACTCTACGGTGTCCTTGATTCACGCCTGCTTGGAGGCAGTGGTGGTCTCGCCGGTCTCAGTGGTCATCCCGTGTGCACCGAAGGCGGACTTCCTCGAGGAGACACTGCGCGCGGTCATCGCGCAGACCCACCAGGAGTGGGAGGTCGTCCTCGTCCTGGACGGGGACTGCCCTGCCAACCGGGCGGCGGCCGAGGTGGTGCCGGGCGACCGCGTGCAGGTCCTGGTGACGCCCGAGCCCCGCAGCGGCCCCGCGGTCGGCCGCAACATCGGCCTCGACGCGGCCAAGCACGAGCTGGTGGCGTTCCTCGACGCCGACGACATCTGCGCGCCGGAGCGGCTGGAGCGGCAGGCGGAGGTCATGGACTCCCAGCCGGACCTGGGCCTGCTCGGCGCCTGGATGTCGAAGATCGATCCCGCGGGCGAGCGCGTCGGCGAGTTCCACTCGGTCACCGGCCGCGACAAGGTCGTGCGGACGATGCTGCTGTTCAACTGCCTCACGACGTCCACGATCATGACCCGCAAGTCGCTCGCGCTCGACGTCGGTGGCTTCGACCCGCGCTGCGTCCGGCTCGAGGACTACGAGCTGTGGCTGCGCATCCTGGCCAAGGCGGACGGCGACGTGCTGCCGGAGGAGTTGCTCGGCTACCGGGTGCACCCCGGCCAGTACAGCCGGGGTGGTCTGCTCGGTCCCCAGACCGGGCTCCTGCGGCAGAGCAAGCAGCTGGTCGCGCGGCGGATCGGCGTGAGCGGCGTCAGCGTGACCGCTCGCCACCTGGCCTGGCTGGGCGTCCAGGTGGCGAACCGCCGCTGGTGACCCTCAGCCGTTCGCGCCGCTGAGGTTCACCTTGTAGATCTTCGAGCCGCCCTGGGAGTAGACGAGCTGGAGCGAGCGGACGCCGTCCAGCTTGTCCGTCCCGGCCGCGACGGTGGAACTGCCGTAGACCTTCTCGTCGCTGTGGAACACGTAGGTGACCTTGAGGTTCGCCACGGTGCGGCGCACCTCCTCGTTCGTGTCCAGCTCGTCGAACTGCGAGAACAGCAGGACGCGGTCCTTGCCGACGCCCTTCTCGTCCGGCTTGCCGTTGATCACGTGCCCGAAGACCGGCCGCACGTCCTCGAGGGCCCACATCCACGCCGAGCCGTCGCCGGGGTCGTTCATGACCAGCTCACCCTCCGGCACGAGCTTGCCGAGCTCGTCGATGGCGGCTTCCTTGGCAGGCGTCATGGTCTGCGCCTGCGTGCCGTAGGCGGGCTTGATGAAGCCGGTGTTGCGGCCGGCGTAGAGGCCGCTCGACACCAGCACCAGCACGGCGGCGACGACCACGGAGCTGCCGATGCGCGTCCACTGCGTGTCGGCAGCCCTGACCCGCTTGGCCACGGCCAGCAGGCCGTCGCGGGCCACGACCAGGCCGTTGCCCGCGAGGACCAGCAGCGGCAGCGTGCACAGCGCGATGAAGCGCCAGCGGTCGTTCCACCACGGCCCGGTCAGCAGCGCGACCATCTTGCCCTTGTACGAGGTGGTCATCACGAACAGCACCATGAACACGCCGCCGCCGGCGAACCACCAGGTGAGGTCCTTCAGCCTGCGGACGCCGACCAGGCCGAGCACCATCGCGACGACCAGCCACCACTGCGGCAGCGCCGTCTCGAAGTTCAGGAAGAGCAGCTGGCCCAGCGCGGGGCCGGGGTTCGCGTAGATCGGCCAGTCGACGGCGGAGAACGTCGCCGTGCCCGCCGCGCCCAGCAGCTGCGGTACGGCGTTGATGCCGGCGAGCACCGCCATCACCAGCAGCGCGACGAGCTCCTTGACGACGATCCTGCGGGCCGCGACCCAGCGCTGCACCACGAAGAAGAAGCCGATGATCGTGGCGGACAGCGCGACGCTCGGGTGGATGGTGACGAGGCCGATCATGCCCAGCGCACCCAGCGCCACCAGCGCCGGGTGCCGCACGACCACGGCCGCGACCAGCAGCGCGAGGAACGCCGGGATCACCGCGACGCCCGTCGCGAACGGCCACACCGGACCGAAGAACTCCAGCGCGTACGGGTAGGTGGTGAAGGCACCGGCGAGCAGCGCCACCGAACCGACGAGCGCCGGACGGGCGTTCACCACGCGCAGCACGCCGACCATGCTCAGCGAGAACAGACCGGCGAGCAGGCCCATCCACAGGTTGATCGTCTGCATCACGCCGGCACCGGTGATCTGCACCGAGGTCGCGAGCAGGACGTGGAAGCCGTTGGGGTAGAAGAAGTTCGGGTTGTTCGGGTCGTTCACGAACCGCAGGTCGCCCGGCGTCGACGCCCCGGTGTCCGCGATGTAGCGGAT
>JASLAV010000483.1 GCA_030146905.1 Lentzea sp.
GCTCCCCGCCGCCGAGCACGCCAGCGTGGCGACGACGAACAGCGCGAGCCCGCCGACGAGCGTGCGCTTGGCCCCGAACCGCGCCGTCGCGGCGCCCGTGAAGAGCATCGCCACGACCTGGACGCCGAGGTCGGAGGAGAAGAGGAGGGTGACCTGCGACGGTGTTGCGTGCAGACCCTCTGCGATGGACAACAGGATCGGGTCCACGAGCCCGATCCCCATGAAGGCGATCACGGCGGCGAAAGCCGTGATCCATACCTGCCTGGGCTGAGCCTTGAAATTCACTTAGCTAGCCTAATCGACTTTGATTAGCATGGCGAAATATTCTGCGCCACAAGGTACGGTGCCGATGTGGATGCGGTGATCTTCGACCTCGACGGCGTGCTGATCGACTCCGAGCAGGTGTGGGACGACGTGCGCCAGTCGTTCGCCGCCGCGCATGGTGGCGTGTGGACTTCTACTGCCACCCGTGACATGCAGGGGATGTCGACGCCCGAATGGGGCGAGTACCTGGTGTCGGCCGTGGGCGTCCAGCTCTCACCTGCCGAGGCGTCCGCCGGCGTGATCGCCGAGATGGAGAAGGCCTACGCCGCGCACCTGCCGCTGATCCCCGGCGCCACCGAGACGATACGTCTCGTCTCGTCGCGCTTCGCGGTGGCGATCGCGTCGTCCGCACCGGCCGTGCTGATCAAGGTCTTCCTCGACGTGACCGGGCTGCCGGTGCCCGTCGCCGTGTCGTCCGAGGAGTGCGCGGCGGGCAAGCCCTCGCCGGACGTCTACCTGCTGGCGGCGTCACGGCTCGGCGTTCCGGCTGCCTCCTGCTACGCCGTCGAGGACTCGACGAACGGGTTGAAGGCGGCCATGGCCGCGGGCATGACCGTGCTCGCCGTGCCGAACCCGCACTTCCCGCCCGCGGAGGACGTGCTGGCTCAGGTGCGGGTGCTGTCCTCGATCACCGACCTGCCGGACGCGCTGGCGTAGCTGGTCGCGGCCATGCCGATCGCGATGCACGTGCAGGCCAGGACACCCTTCGGCCAGTAGACGTGGCTGCTGAGGAACAGGTAGCTGCCGAACACGAGGAAGACGGCTCCGGGGAGCGCCTTCAGGCGTTGGTCGAGCAGCGCGCACGCGGCGATCGCCACGCTGGCCACGAGGAAGCACCAGGCACCGATGTGCCCGAGCTGGTTGCCGATCTTGAACAGCGGCTGGTCCGCCGGCGAGCGGCCGCCGTTCGCCAGCGTCATGGCACCGCCGCCGATGCCCGCCAGCGCGTCGAGCGCGCCGTAGAAGACGGCGTACCCGAAGGCGGCGGCGCGGGCCGGGTAGCGCACGTACTTCGGGGTGTCGTCGAGCAGGACCCACTGCGCGGCCGCGAGGAGCGGGAAGACCACCGCCAGGATGATGTGCATGTTCTGCCACCACAGCGCGGTCGACGCGTCGAGGTGGTGCGGGTGGGTCAGGCCGATGCCGGCGAGGGCCAGGCCCGGGAGGGCGACCAGCGGGGTGCGCATCGCGCTGAAGCTAGCGGTGATCACCGTTCATCCGACTAGACTCGCCCACTTTCAGGCCATTCGACCCGGCGTGTCGAACCTGTGTTCGATTAGGATGGGATCCGTGGTGAACCGGCGTGAACAGGCAGCACTCCTGCTCGCACTCCGCGACAGCGAGCGCGGCTGGGCCGACGTCACCAACGCCGTGGAAGAGGCTGGATCAGCCCTGTCCGTGCTGGAGTCGCTGCTCACCCCGGACCAGCCCACACTGGACCACGCCGACCCCGATCTCGCCGGTCGGCTGGAACTGGCCGAGAAGGAGATCGAGTCCTGGGAGGGCGACGGCATCCGTGTCGTCACCGTGCTCGACGAGGAGTACCCGGTCCAGCTGCTCATGGTGCACCAGCGCCCACCTTTCCTGACCTGCAAAGGTTTTCTCGATCCAGCCGACCGGTTCGGCGTCGCCGTCGTCGGCAGCAGGCACGCGAGCGCACGAGGTCTTCACATCACGCGGGAGATCGCCACGACTTTGACCAAACACGACTTCACGGTCTTCAGCGGTCTGGCCGCAGGCGTCGACACGGCCGCGCATCGAGCCGTCGTGGACGCCGGGGGACGAACGGTGTCCGTGGTGGGCACCGGCCTGCGTCGCTGCTACCCGGCGGAGAACGCCGAACTGCAGCAGGAGATCGCCAGGACCGGAGCCGTGCTGTCCCAGTTCTGGCCGGACGCCGGTCCCGCGAAGCACCACTTCCCGATGCGCAACGCCGTCATGAGCGGCTGCAGCGTCGCCACGGTCGTCGTGGAGGCGGGCGAGCACAGCGGCACCCGCATCCAGGCCCGGCTCGCGTTGGAACACGGCAGGCACGTCTTCCTGCTGCCCGAGGTCGTGTCCGGCACGACGTGGGGCCGGGAGATGGCGGAGCGTCCGAACACCACTGTCCTGAGGGATCCCGACCACCTGTTGAACGTGCTGGACGAGCTGCACGCCGGAGTCCCGGACCTGATCGACCTCTGACGTGAGCCCGCTCAGCCGCACCTCCGAGAGCTACCGCAACATCCTCGCCCCTCCACCAGCACGTGGACCGAACGTGTGCGTGGTCTGCTGCAGGAGCACAGAGGGGTTTTCTCGTTGCTGGCAATGCAACCAGCACTTCCAGTCGTCCGGCGCGGCACTGGCTGACGAGGTCGTGCCGATCTCGATGGCGGTGGAGGGCAAACAGCTCGTCCACGTGCTCGGCAACTACAAGAACAGCAGAATTCCGGCGGTGCGCAGGCAGTTCACCTACGAACTGGCAGCTGTCCTCGCGACCTTCCTGGCCGGACACCTGTCCTGTCTCGGCGAGTTCGACATCGTGACGATCGTTCCGAGCACCAGGCAGCGCGAAGGCGGCCACCCGCTGGCTGACATCCTCGGACAACGCCTCAACAGCACCCGTTCCACCTTCGCCGAAGCGCTGACCACCACCGGCGACAACACCCGGCTGCTGCGTCCGGACGAGTACGGGGTCCACGCCGACGTCGCAGGCGGGCGAATCCTGCTGGTCGACGACCAGTGGACCTCAGGGGCCAGCCTCCAGTCGTCTGCCGTCGCGCTCAAGCGTGCGGGAGCAGCGCGGGTCACCGGTCTCGTGATCGGACGAAGGGTCGGCACGAGTCCGGCCGGCACGTTCGACTGGGACACGTGCGTCCTGTGCCGACAGGTCTGATGCTCAGCACCAGAACCTGGAGCGGATGACTCCCATCGCATCCGGACTGTGCCTAGCGTGGCGGTCATGACGCAACGAGTTGCTGTGGTCACCGGCACGGCGCAGGGCATGGGGCGGCGGATCGCGGACGTGCTGCGCGAGGACGGGTTCACCGTCGTCGGGTTCGACCTGCTGGAGAGCGAGGGCGGGATCGTCGGCGACGTGGCCGACGCCGAGGACGTCCAGAAGCTGACCGACCACGTCACCCGCGCTCACGGGCGGGTCGACGTGCTGGTCAACAACGCGGGGATCGCCGGGATCGTGCCGTTCGAGGAGACGACGCTCGAGCAGTGGGAACGGATCATGGCGGTCAACCTGACCGGGCCGTTCCTGCTCACGCAGGCGCTGGGCAAGGTGATGCTGGAGCAGGGTGGCGGCAGCATCGTCAACATCGCGAGCGTCGCCGGGTTGCAGGGCGTGGCTGACCGGGCTGCCTACAACACGACCAAGCACGGGCTGATCGGCCTCACGCGGACGCTCGCCGTCGAGTGGGGCGGGCGGGGGATCAGGGTCAACGCCGTGTGCCCCGGCTGGGTCAAGACCGAGATGGACGTCGAGTCGCAGGCCGGCGGGTTCTACGTCGACGAGGACATCACCGACCACGTGCCCATGGGCAGGTTCGCCGCGCCGGACGACATCGCGCAGGCCGTGCGGTTCCTCGCCGGTGACAACTCCCGGTACGTCAACGGCGTCGCGTTGCCCGTCGACGGCGGGTGGACCGCGGACGGCAGCTGGCAGAAGCTGCGGCTCTCGAAGCGCTGAGGGGGTGGGGGCCGCGGTGGTGCGGCCCCCACCTCGTCAGGCCTCGCCGCGGATGAACGCCTCGACGGCCGCGTGGGCCTCGGAGTCCGAGTACTGCTCCGGCGGGGACTTCATGAAGTACGACGACGCCGAGAGGATCGGGCCGCCGATGCCCCTGTCGAGGGCGATCTTCGCCGCGCGGACCGCGTCGATGATGATGCCCGCGGAGTTCGGGGAGTCCCAGACCTCGAGCTTGTACTCGAGGTTCAGCGGCACGTCGCCGAACGCGCGGCCCTCGAGCCGGACGTAGGCCCACTTGCGGTCGTCGAGCCACGCGACGTAGTCCGACGG
>JASLAV010001288.1 GCA_030146905.1 Lentzea sp.
TCGCCCAGGGCGCGCGCATCGTCGAGGAGGCGGACGATGTCTGGGGCGAGTCCGAGATGGTGATGAAGGTCAAGGAGCCGGTGGCGGAGGAGTACCACCGCCTCCGCGAGGACCTCACCCTCTTCACCTACCTCCACCTCGCCGCCGACAAGCCGCTGACCGAGGCCCTGCTGGCCTCCGGCACGACGGCCATCGCCTACGAGACCGTGCAGCTGCCCAACCGCTCCCTGCCCCTGCTCGCCCCGATGTCCGAGGTCGCGGGCCGGCTCGCCCCGCAGGTCGGCGCGTTCTCGCTGATGAAGCCCTCCGGCGGCCGCGGCGTGCTGCCCGGTGGCGTCCCGGGTGTCGCCCCGGCCCGCGTGGTCGTGATCGGCGGCGGCGTGGCCGGCCTCAACGCCGCCACCATCGCCGTCGGCATGGGCGCCGACGTCCAGATCCTCGACACCAACGTCGACCGCCTGCGCCAGATCGACGCCCAGTTCCAGGGCCGGCTGCGCACGCTGGCCTCGAACTCGTTCGCGATCGAGCAGGCCGTCCGCGAGGCCGACCTGGTCATCGGCGCCGTGCTGGTCCCCGGTGCCGCCGCCCCGAAGCTCGTGTCGAACGCGCTGGTCGCGGACATGAAGCCGGGTTCGGTGCTGGTGGACATCGCCATCGACCAGGGCGGCTGCTTCGAGGACTCCCGCCCCACCACGCACGCCGAGCCGACCTACGAGGTCCACAACTCGGTCTTCTACTGCGTCGCCAACATGCCCGGCGCCGTCCCGCGCACCTCGACCTACGCGCTCACCAACGTGACGCTCCCCTACGCGGTCGCGCTGGCCGAGAAGGGCTGGGAGAAGGCGCTCGAGGACGACCGTTCGCTGGCCCTGGGCCTCAACGTCCACGCCGGTCAGCTGACCAACGGCCCGGTGGCCGAGGCGACCGGGCTGGTGCACACGCCGCTGGAGTCCGTGGTCTGAGACCAAACCGGATGAAGAGGCCCCCGCACGCGACGACACGCTGCGGGGGTTTCGCTTTCCGGCGGCGAACGGGGATCTCGTACGGCACCGGGAGCCTGCTCGGCGACGAGCTCCGCGCCGCTACCGCAACGCCGCCACCCGCGCCTTGATCCCGTCGATCACGCAGTCGAGCCCGAACTCGAACTGCCCTCCCAGCGACCACAGGGAGGGCTCGTCCAGCATCTCGATGTAGCGCGGGTGCTTGTCGCGGTACAGGTCGGCGATCTTCGCCAGGTCCGGTGGCCGCGACTCGGTGCCGCCGCTGCCGACGAAGTTCACCTCGGCCGTCGCGAAGCCGAGGACGAAGCTCGACACCGTCGACACCGACAGGGACGCCTCGACCGCCGACAACCCGGCCGCGCGCATCGGTTCGAGCATCGAGTCGGCCATCGCGACCGCGTTCGGGCCGATGGTGGTGAACTGGCCGATGCCGCGCAGCCACCACGGGTGTTCGAGCGCGATGCGGCGCAGCGCGTGCATCATCTCGCGCAGCGCGGGTTCCCAGTCGGCGTCCGGTGCCGGCAGCGGGAACTCGCCGTAGATCTCGTCGAGGCACAGCTCGATCAGCGCGTCCTTGGTCGGCACGTGCCAGTACAGCGACATCGGTGCCGCACCGAGTTCGGCCGCGAGCTTGCGCATGGACAGCTTCGCCAGGCCGTGCTCGTCCAGCATCTCCATCGCCTTGCGGACGATCGCCTCCCGGCTCAGGCCGAGGGGCTGGCCGCTGCCGGGCCTGGGTTTGCCGAACCACACGCTGTCCACTGCTCGATCCTAAGCACGCCGGAGCAGCACGCTCGCCACAACACCTCCCAGGAACACCGACACGGCACCGATCACCAGGCTGACGCTCATCCCCGACGAGAACGCCTCGCGCACCACGGTGAGGTCCGCGCCGCTGTGCAGCGCCTCCGACAACGACCGTCCCGGCACGCCGTCCGGCAGCGCGGCGACGAACCGCGCGGAGAGCAGCGCACCGAGGATCGCGATGCCGAACGACGACCCCAGCTCGGCCAGCGTCGACGACAGCCCCGAGGCGATGCCGGCGCGTTCCGGCGGGATCGCGCCCATCAGTGCGTTGACCGCAACCGGTTGCGCCACACCGACACCGACGCCGATCAGGACCAGACCTGCCAGCGTCGGCGGGTAGGTCGTGCCGATCGAGAGCAGCACCACGCCGCCGGCGACGATCGTCATGCCGAGCAGCATCGCCTTGCTGGCGCCCAGCTTCAGCACGAGCTGACCCAGGGTGTTGCTGGTGACGAGCAACGCGATCGCCATCGGCGCCACGCGCAGACCGGCCTCCAGCGGGCTGTAGCCGAGCACTCCCTGCAGGTGCTGGGTGAGCAGGAAGAGCGAGCCCGCCATGCCGAACGCCGCCAGCACGCCCGACGCCACGGCACCGGTGAAGCGGCGGTCGGCGAAGAACCCGAGGTCCAGCATCGGGTCCGCGGTGTGCCGTTCCCACAACGCGAAGGCCGTCATCGCCACCAGCCCCAGCGCGAGCGGCACGCCGAACTGCAGTGAGCCGAAACCGTTCTCCGGCACCGAGATCACCGCGTACACCAGCGAGACCATGCCGACGATCGACAGGATCGAGCCGAGCACGTCCGGTTTGCGCACGGTCGGGTCCTTCGACTCCGGCACCAGGAACGCGACGGCCGCGATGGCCAGCAGCGCCACCGGGACGTTGATCAGGAACACCGAGCCCCACCAGAAGTGCTTGATCAGCGCGCCACCGATCACGGGGCCGGCCGCGAAGCCGAGGCTGGTGACGGCGGCCCAGACGCCGATGGCCTTCGGGCGTTCCTTCTCGTCGAACAGCTGCACCAGCACGGCGAGCGTGCCCGGCATCAGCAACGCCGCGCCGATGCCCATGAACCCGCGCGCCGCGATCAACGCCTCGGACGTGCCCGCGTAGGCGGCGACGGCACTGCCAGCACCGAACAGCGCCAACCCGCCCAGCAACGCCCGCTTGCGGCCGAACCGGTCGCTCAGCGAACCGGTCGTGAGCAGCAGACCCGCCAGCGCCAGCGAGTAGGCGTTGATCATCCACTGGATGTCGGCGGTGCTCGCGCCGAGACCGGTGGAGATCGACGGGATCGCCACGTTCAGCACGGTGTTGTCCAGCACCACGACCATCACGGACAGGCAGAGCACGCCCAGCACGGCCCAGCGCTGCGGGTGCGGCTGCACCCCGACGGTCTCTGTCGCAGTCGTACTCATGAAGTCCTCCCCCTTACGGTGTACGAGGAACTTACACCGTACGAGAGCGGAGGACGCAAGCCGTTTTCACGAAGATCAGGAAGGAGGGAGGAGGAGAAAATAAAGGGCGGCCGCGCTCAACCAGCCTGGGGGTCACTGGGAGCGGGGCCGCCGTGACCAAATATAGCGGCTCTCCCAGGGCGGCGCCCAGCACCCCCGCCAAACGGGACCGAAAAGTTTCATGGACCAGACCGCGGCCGCGTCCGACCGGTCTGGCAAACGAGTGAAATCGCCCGCAGCCGGTGCGCCGAGCAGGAACAACGACCGATGAAGCAGGAGTCGGGTGTCCCTCGAAGGGAGATTCCATGGCTGAACCACAGGGATGGATCCACTGCCACGACCCGTTCGGTCGGGACAGGTCGATGACCGTTCTGCTCGAGAACGACCGAGTTCTCCTGGTCGCGCCGCCGGGCCAGACCGCTGTGATGTCCGCCACTCAGACGCGTCGGCTGGGCTCTTTGCTCGACCAGGCCTCGGCGAAGATGTGATGGACGAGGCGCTGCGCGACGCGGTGCTGGAACGGCTGGCACTGCTGGACGAGGCGGCCGAGCACGGCGCGGCCGAGGCGCTGGTTCCGCTGGCCCGCGCGGAGATCCACCGCTTGGCCGACGGCTGGCGGTTGCTGCTGACGGTCCACCAGCCCGACGAGGACGGCCGGTGCAAGGCGTGTCCCGGCTGGCTGCGCCGTCGGCGGTGGCCCTGCCAGGTCTGGAACATGGCCCACCGGCACCTGATCGGGGAAGGGCTGCCGCACCGGGAGCGCCGCAGGCCGCTGCGCAACCCGTTCACCCGATCCGGCACGATCGACGAGGTGCCCGCCGAAGCTCCCGCCGAGGCGACGACCGAGTTGCCGATCTTGACAAGCCCGCCGCAGGCCACGCACCGCGCGCCCGTCGTTTCGCGGCCGAAGCACGCGTTGCCCGACTGACGATCAGGCAGGATGGGCCGCATGCATGACGGCAGCGGCCTCATCGCGGTGCAGAACCTGACCAAGCAGTTCGGTTCGGTCACCGCGGTGCAGAACCTGAGCTTCACCGTGTCACCCGGCAGCGTGACGGGCTTCCTCGGCCCGAACGGCGCCGGGAAGACCACGACCCTGCGCATGTTGCTGGGCCTGGTGAAGCCGACCAGTGGCATCGCGACGATCAACGGCAGGCAGTTCCACCAGCTCGGCCAGCCCGGCCGCGTGGTGGGCGCGGTGCTGGAGGCGCAGGGTTTCCACCCCTCGCGCACCGCACGCAACCACCTGCGCGTGTACGCGGCGGCGATCGGCGTGCCGGACGCGCAGGCCGACCAGGTCCTGGGCCTGGTCGGCCTCGCGACGGCGGCGGACCGCACCGTGGGCGGGTTCTCGCTGGGCATGAAGCAGCGGCTGGCGCTGGCCACCGCGCTGCTCGGTGACCCGCAGGTGCTGGTGCTGGACGAGCCCGCGAACGGTCTCGACCCCGAAGGCATCGCGTGGCTGCGGACGTTCCTGCAGTCCTACGCCCGCATGGGCCGCACCGTGCTGATCTCCAGCCACCTGCTCGCCGAGGTCGAGCAGACCGTCGACCAGGTCGTGATCATCTCGCGCGGGCAGACGATGTTCTACGGGCCGCTGGCGCAGTTGCGGCAGTCGCAGAGCAAGCGCGTCCTGGTGCAGCCGTCGGACGTCAACACGCTGGCGAACGTGCTGCGTGCGGCGAGCGTGCACGTCGAGCAGCTGCCCGACGGCAGGCTCGCGGTGACCGGCGTGGACGCCAAGTACGTGGCGGACACGGCGTTGCAGGCGAACGTGTCGATCTACGGCATCCAGGAGGAGCAGGTCGACCTGGAGCGGCTGTTCTTCCAGCTCACCAGTGGCCAGTACGCCGGGCACGCGCCGGCTCCGTACCAGCAGCAGCAACAGCAACAGGGTGGTTGGGCCTGATGGGCAACCTCGTACAGGCGGAGCTCCGCAAGACGACCACGACCGGGCTCTGGTGGGGGCTGCTGATCCCGACCGCCGTGCTGGCGCTGGGCTGGGGGCTCGCGACCGGTCTGCTCGGGCAGTTCTTCGTGGACCTCGCGTCGTCGTCGGACGTGGACGAGGTGTCGGACTTCCTCGGGGTGACGCCGGACCAGTGGAAGATCTCGCTGTTCGGCATCGCGCGGGCGATCAACGTGTCGACGATCTTCCCGTTGATCTTCGGTGCGCTCGCGGTGTCCGGTGAGATCCAGCGGCGGACGATCACGACGACGTTCCTGACCGCGCCGTCGCGGATGCACGCGATGCTGGCGAAGATGCTGGTCTACGTCCTGTGGGGCGCGGTCTACGGTCTCGTGATCATGCTGTTCCTCGGCATCGGCGTGGTGTTCACCAGCTCCTCCGGGCAGCTGCCCGACGCGGGCGGCTGGGCGATGCTGACGCTGGTCTGCGTGCTGTCGTCGATCCTGATGACGATGTTCGGCGTCGGTGTCGGCGCGCTGATCCCGAACGTGGCGGGGGCGATCGTGCTCCTGCTGCTGTACTTCCTGGTGATCGAGAACGTGCTGCACGGCGTGCTCGCCTACCTCGAGGTGCCCGCGGTGATCGGCTTCCTGCCGAACGGGTCGATCAACGGGCTCACCGGGTCGGTCGCGGTCGACCTCTTCCTGTCGGCGGCCGGCGTCGTGCCGCCGGAGATCGAGGACGTGCTGCGGGCGATCGCCGGTGCCGCCGGAGCGCTCGACTGGTGGTGGTCGGGGCTCGTGTTCCTCGGCTGGGCCGGCGTCGTCTTCGCGGGCGGCTGGGCGGTCACGCAGTCCAAGGACATCACCTGACCTGCGGTAACTGACGTCACGATTTTGTGTCGGACCCCGAACGTAATGTGGGTCCCGTGACGAAGGGCTGGATCCGCCGACTGACCGCAGCGTGCTGGCAGCACCCCCGACTGGTGGTGCTGTCGGTGGTCGCCGCGGTCGTCGGCGTGGGTCTCCAAGCGGCGGGGCCGTTGCTGCTCAAGACCGCGATCGACGACTCGACGGTGGGCCGGACGGATCGTCTGTGGCCGCTGATGGTGGCGTTGATCGTGCTGGAACTGCTCACGTTCGGGTCGGCGTTCCTGCGGCGCTACCTGGGCGGGCGGCTGGCCCTGGGCGTGCAGCACGACCTGCGGCTCGGCGTGTTCTCGGCCGTGCAGCGGCTCGACGGCGCGAAGCAGGACGAGCTGCGGACCGGGCAGATCGTGTCGCGGTCGATCACCGACCTGCAGCTGGTGCAGTCGCTGCTGATGATGGCGCCGCTGGCCGTCGGCACGGTGGTGTTCGCGGTGGCCGCACTGGCCGCGATGATCTACCTGTCGGTGCCGTTGACGATCATCGCGGTGGTCGTGCTGCCGCTGGTGGCGTGGCTGGCGGGCCGCACCCGGCTGACGTTGTTCCCCGCCACGTGGTCCGCGCAGCAGCGGGCGGCCGACCTGGCGCAGCACGTCGAGGAGACCGTCACCGGCGTCCGCGTGGTGAAGGGCTTCGGCCAGGAGGCGCGCGAGGTCGCCCGGCTGGAGAAGCACGCCAAGGCGTTGTTCGCGGAGCGGATGCGCGCGGCCAAGCTGTCGTCGAAGCCCCTCGCGACCGTGACGGCGCTGCCGTTGCTCGGCCAGGTCGGCGTGCTGGGGCTGGGCGGCTGGCTGGCGTTGAACGGCCAGGTCACGCTGGGCACGTTCCTGGCGTTCACGACGTACGTGGCGAACCTCGTCGGGCCGACGCGGCTGCTGTCGAGCCTCATGGTGTCCGCGCAGCTGGCCCGTGCCGGCGTGGAGCGGGTGTACGAGCTGATCGACTCGCAGCCGGACGTGGCGGACGGTCCCGGTGAGGTGCCTTCCGGGCCGTTGGGGATCTCGTTCTCCGGCGTGACGTTCGGGTACACCCGCAGCGAGCCGGTGCTGCGGGACTTCTCGATCTCCGTGGAGCCCGGCGAGACGCTGGCCCTGGTCGGCACCGCGGGTTCCGGCAAGTCGACGGTGTCGTTGCTGCTGCCCCGCTTCTACGACGTGCACTCCGGCTCCGTGCGGATCGGCGGTGCGGACGTGCGGACGTTGCGGCTGGAGTCGTTGCGCGGTGCGGTCGGCGTGGTGTTCGAGGAGGCGTTCCTGTTCTCCGACACCGTGTTCGCGAACATCGCCTACGGCCGTCCCGACGCGTCCCGCGAGGAGGTCGAGCGCGCCGCGAAGGCCGCGGAGGCCCACGACTTCATCCAGGCCCTGCCCCTCGGCTACGACACGGCGGTCGGTGAACGCGGCCTGACGCTGTCCGGCGGCCAGCGCCAGCGCGTCGCCCTCGCCCGTGCCCTGCTGTCCGATCCGCGCGTGCTGCTGCTGGACGACGCGACGTCCGCGGTGGACAACGCGACGGAGGCCGCGATCCACGCGACGCTCGCGTCGGTGACGGCGAACCGCACGACCCTGCTGGTGGCCCACCGGCGCTCCACGCTGTCGCTCGCCGACCGGATCGCGGTCCTCGACGCGGGCAGGGTGGTCGACATCGGCACGCACGAGGAGCTGACCTCGCGCTGTGCGCTGTACCGCGACCTGCTGGCCGGTCCCGGCGAGGCGATCGAGTCCGCCGCGCCCGTGACGACGGGCGAGCTCTGGCCGTCGTTGTCGCAGGAGGACCTGGACCAGCGCGTGATCGACGAGGCCAAGCCCTCGGCAGCGGCGTCGGCAGGTCGCCGCGGCGGAGGTGGCGGTGCCGGCGGCGGCAGCATGTCGGCGCTGGCCGGCGGCCCGCCCACACCCGAACTGCTGGCGCAGGTCCGTTCGCTGCCACCGGCCACCGAGGTCCCCGTCCTGCACGGTGAAGACCCGCGCGCCTCCGATCCCGGCTTCCGCCTGGCCCGTCTCGTGCGGCCGGTCCGCTGGGCGCTGGGTGGGATCGCCGCCCTGGTCGTGCTCGACGCACTGGTGGGCATGGGCCTGCCCGCCCTGGTGCGCCTCGGCGTCGACGGCGGCGTGACGACGGGCGCGAAGTCGTCGCTGTGGCTGGCCGTCGGCCTGGGCATCGGCCTGGTCGTGGTCGGCTGGCTGGCCACGGCCGGCAGCACCGTCTACGCAGCCCGCCTGGGCGAACGCCTGCTCTACCTGCTGCGCGTCCGCAGCTACGCCCACCTGCAACGCCTCGGGCTCGACTACTACGAGCGCGAGATGGCCGGCCGGATCATGACGAGGATGACGACGGATGTCGACGCGCTGTCGACGTTCCTGCAGACCGGCCTGGTCACCGCCATCATCAGCCTGGTCACCGTGGTCGGCATCACCGCGGCGCTGGTGTTCACCGACGTCTCGCTGGCGTTGATCGCCCTGTCCGTGCTGCCGGTCCTGGTGATCGCGACGGTGATCTTCCAGCGCCTGTCCTCCACCGCGTACGCGGAAGCCCGCGAACGCGTCAGCGCCGTGAACGCCGACCTCCAGGAGAACGTCTCCGGCCTGCGCGTCTCCCAGGCCTACACCAGGGAACGCCGCTCAGCGGAGGCCTTCGCCGAGCGCAGCGACGCCTACCGCCGCTCCCGCCTGCGCGCCCAGCGCTACATCGCCACCTACTTCCCGTTCGTGTCGCTGCTGTCCGGCGTGGCCCAGGCCGTGGTGCTCGCCGTGGGCGCCCACCGGGTCGCCACCGGCACGCTGACGCCGGGCGTCCTGCTGGCGTTCCTGCTGTACCTGGGCCTGTTCTTCAGCCCGATCCAGCAGCTCTCCGGCGTCTTCGACGGCTACCAGCAGGCCAGGGTGGGCCTGCGCCGCATCGCCGACCTGCTGCGCACCCCGAGCACGGTGGAACCACCGGCGTCGCCCGTCCCGGTCCCGCCCCGCCTGCGAGGCGAGGTGGAGCTCCGCAACGTCTCCTTCACCTACGCGGGAGCGGACGCCCCAGCCCTGGACGACGTGACCCTGCACGTGGCACCGGGCGAGACCGTGGCACTGGTGGGCGAGACCGGCGCGGGCAAGTCCACCCTGGTCAAGCTGATCGCCCGCTTCTACGACGCCACCGCGGGCACGGTGTCGGTGGACGGCGTGGACGTGCGCACCTACGACCTGTCCGCCTACCGCCAACGCCTGGGCGTGGTCCCCCAGGAGGCCCACCTGTTCGGCGGCGACCTGGCCGACAACGTCGCCTACGGCCGCCCCACCGCCACCAGGTCGGAGATCCAAGACGCCGTGGAGGCGGTCGGCGCCCTCCCGATGGTCGCCACCCTCCCCAACGGCTTCCGCCAGCCGGTCGGCGAACGCGGCAACCACCTCTCGGCTGGCCAGCGCCAGCTGGTGGCCCTGGCCAGGGCGGAACTGGTCAACCCCGACGTTCTCCTGCTGGACGAGGCCACCGCGGCCCTGGACCCGGCAACCGAGTCAGCGGTGCTGGCGGCCAGCGACCACCTGGCAGTCGCCCGCACGACCTTCGTGGTGGCCCACCGCCTGGCGACAGCGGCCCGCGCCGACCGCATCGTGGTCCTGGCGGGCGGCCGGATCGTGGAGGAGGGAACGCACGCCGACCTGCTCGCGGCCAACGGCACCTACGCCCGCCTGTGGCGCCACGGCACGTCAGAGGCCGCTTAGACAGCCAAGGGAGTCGTTGGTTGCGTTCCAGCGGAGGGGTCGCCTGGGGCGTGCGAGTTGCGTTCCGGCGTGGTCTTTCAGGCATGGACGAAGACCTGTGTTCATCGCCGCTGCGCGACGATTGCGATGGGGGCTTGACCGTGAGCCTCTGGCGGGACGCGTAGTCGGCCTCACAAGCCGGGGTATAAGAGCACCCCGGCCGAGCCCACCAGGGAAGCATCCCGCCCCCTCACCGTAAAGCCCCAATCGCGACGCGTGGGTGCATCACCGGCTCCCACCGGTTCAACGTGGAAGACGGCTCGCTTCGCATCGCCACACCGGGTTGCGTCAGCCTGCCCGGCGCCCCGCCGAGCGCTGCGCCGCCGAGCGCCACCGCCCCCACCGACCAGGCGCCTCCACCTCACCCCCGCGCCACCGGTCAGCCATCCCGGGCCGCGCCCCGGCGCCCACCCGGCCTCGGCCCCTCACCGGCCCAACTCCCGTGGCCCGCGCCACGAACCCTCGTCCCGGCCCCCGCCCATGACGTACAAACCAACCCCCAGGTCAGCGAGGTCCACGACGTCCAGGAGTCACCGTGCCGCGTCCCAAAGTCCTCTACGTCTCCGACCTCACCTACCCG
>JASLAV010000523.1 GCA_030146905.1 Lentzea sp.
CAGGAGATGTCCGCGGCGTTCCGCGAGGCGATGGGGGACAGGCGCCCGCTGCTCGTCGCGGGTGGCCCCCGGTTCGACCCGCTCATGGCCGCCGAGCTGGGGGTTGACCGGGTGTTCTCCCGGGGTACCACGCCGGGCGAGGTCGCGAGCTACTTGGTGCACGCGATTCAGGAGAAAAAGGGGGTCGCCGCGTGAGCGGGGCTTTGGTCGAAGGCTTTCAGGTGACGCACCGCCGTTACGTGCCGCACTCCCACGCGCATTACGGGGGCAACCTGGTCGACGGCGCCTACGGGCTCGGCATGTTCGGCGACGTCGCCACCGAGCTGCTGATCCACACGGACTCCGACGAGGGGTTGTTCGCGGGGTACAGCTCCGTCGAGTTCGCCGCACCGATCCAGGCCGGTGACGTGGTGGAGGCCACGGCGACGTTGGTGCGCATCGGGAAGCGCTCTCGTGAGATCGAGTTCGAAGCGCGGGTGGTGTGCCGTTCGGCACCCGAACGCGGACCGTCGGCGGCCGACGTGCTGGCTGAGCCGATCGTCGTGACACGAGCCCGCGGAACGGTGGTGGCGCCGAAAGCCGCCGAATAGCACCAAGATCCGAACCGGCAGGTCATCCCGTGCGCTGTCCGGCCACCATCACCCACACGGTGGAGGTCCTGCTGCTCAGCGTGTCCGCCGCGATCGCGGGCGGTCCGGTGCCGACGCGAGTTCCGCGTGCGGACCAGACCAATCTCCGATGAATTGACCGCAACCTCCAGGGCACTCCTCCGTTGGTCAATACAGAGGTAGTGACATGCCGGGGAGGATGGGGCCGCAGTGAAGATCGACCACCAGGGGGACCTACCCCCGTACGAGCAGGTGCGGGTGCATTACGCGCACGCCATCTCGAACCGAGAGCTGCCGGTGGGCGCCAAGCTGCCGACGGTGCGTGCCCTGGCGAGAGACCTGGGCCTGGCGGTCAACACGGTGGCGCGCGCCTACCGTGAGCTGGAGGAAGCGGGCCTCGTGGAGACACGGGGCCGCGCGGGGACCGTGGTGAGCGCGAACGGCGACAACAACCGCGAGCGCGTCCGCGCGGCGGCGGCCCAGTACGCGGCGATGTCCGCGGAGCTGGGGCTCACCTCTCACGAGGCACTGGACATCGTCCGCGCGGCACTGCGCTCCTGAGTCACTCGTTCGAGTGGACCTGGGCTGCTGCTCCGAGGCGTTGACGCCTCGGAGCGACCCGGCCTCGCGGACCAGAGCGGGGACCACCAGGTCTGCGTTGTGCCGCGCCCTCTCGTCGCACATCGGCTGCGCCTTTTCGGCGCGTTCGTGATGGACACCGCCGCCGAGCGCGATCCTGGTGCAACGCGCCTCGGGGTGATCATGCGAGATGCTCCGTGCGGGTGGTCGTGCGGCTGGCGGTGATCACGGTGCGTCAGCGAGGCGGATGTTCAGCTGGACGTGCCACCGGGTCTTCATCCGCTCCGTGCGAGGGTCGGTGAGGAAGGCCTCGTAGCGGCACCCGAACCGGTCGCCGGCCGCCTCGGTTCCGACGTCCAGCGCGTGGCCGTTGTCGCGTGCCCACTCCAGCAGCAGCTTGTTCGCGCGGCGGGCGTGGTTCACGTAGATCAGCGTCGCGTACCGCCCGGCCGGCAGGACGCCAGCGCCGTCGCCCTGCCACGGTTCGTCGAGCACGGCGCCCACCTCCATGTCCATCGGGCCGTTCATGTCGATGACGTCGAGGCGGTGGAAGGTGGGGCCGGTGATCGGCAGGTTTCGTTCGTAGAGCTCGCTCATCAGCTCGTCGCGCACGGCGAGCATGCCCTTGAACGGTGTGATGACCCGGATTCCGACGTAGTGGACGTCGGGCCTGGACACGATCTTCGGGCCGTCGATGATCTCCACGGGCGCACGCTAGCACCACGCACGGCCGCGGCCGGTCTGTTTGCGTTGGCGCGCAAGGTGAACCGGCACGTTGAACCAAAGAACTCGCCGCGGCATCTCTCCCGCGGTCTGCGCATCTCGCGCGCCGGAGGACAGGCCCCGCCCACCCTGGGGGCAGACCACCCACCTCCACCCCCCAACCTAGCGACGCCGCGCGCCTGTCAACCCACCGTTCGGCGATCTGTGGACAACTCCCCGTATGCCTCCTCGACAACACGCCGACGCACCCCGGTCCATCACCCGTTCGCGACCTTCCAACCTGCTGAAACGCAGCTAGGCTCCCCGTGGACCGCGAATAACTGACTCGTCAGTCAATCTAGGAGTGAGAGATGGGGCGGACCGTCCGCGACGGCCTGCGGCTCACAGCCGAACAGCACCAGCTCGTCGAGCTGGCCCGTGAGTTCGCCGCCGACGAGATCCGCCCGCGGGCGCGCGCCGTCGACGAGGCCGACACCGAGTCGCCGCTCGACCTCTGGGAGAAGGCGGCGAAGCTCGGGCTGACGAGCTTCATGATCCCGGAGAGGTTCGGCGGCGGTGGCGCCGACCTGCTCACCCAGGTCCTCGTCCAGCAGGAGCTGTGCCACGGCGACATCGGCATCGGCAACCTGATCACGTCCAACGGCTTCTTCAGCGCGCCGATCGAGCACCTCGGCAC
>JASLAV010000581.1 GCA_030146905.1 Lentzea sp.
GTCCGTCGCGGTGATCATCGGCATCGTGCTGGCCGGCGTCATCCTCTGGCTGACCGGCTACTACACCGGCACCGAGCACAAGCCGGTGCAGGAGGTCGGCAAGACCTCGCTGACCGGTGCGGCCACGGTGATCCTGTCCGGCATCTCGGTCGGTTTCGAGTCGGCCGTCTACACCGCGCTCGTCATCGGTGCCGCCGTGTACGGCGCGTTCCTGCTCTCCGGTTCGGTCGTCGTCGCGCTGTTCGCGATCGCGCTCGCCGGTTGTGGTCTGCTCACGACCGTCGGCGTCATCGTCGCGATGGACACCTTCGGCCCGGTCTCCGACAACGCGCAGGGCATCGCGGAGATGTCCGGCGACGTGCACGGCGAGGGCGCGCAGATCCTCACCGAGCTCGACGCGGTCGGCAACACGACCAAGGCCATCACCAAGGGCATCGCGATCGCCACGGCCGTGCTCGCCGCCACGGCGCTGTTCGGCTCGTACCAGGACGCGATCAGCCAGGCGCTCGTCAAGGTCGGCAACGTCGCGGGCGACCTGCCCGTGTCGTTCAGCAACGTGGTGTTCAGCCCGAACGTGCTCGTCGGTGTCGCGATCGGTGCGGCCGTCGTGTTCATGTTCTCGGGTCTCGCGGTCAACGCCGTGACGCGCGCCGCCGGTGCCATCGTGTTCGAGGTGCGCCGCCAGTTCCGCGAGAACCCCGGCATCATGGACTACTCGGTGAAGCCGGAGTACGGCAAGGTCGTCGACATCTGCACCAGGGACTCGCTGCGCGAGCTGGCGACCCCCGGCCTGATGGCCGTGCTCGCCCCGGTCGCCGTCGGCTTCGGCCTCGGCGTCGGCCCGCTGGCCGGGTACCTGGCCGGTGCGATCGCGACCGGCACGCTCATGGCGGTCTTCCTGGCCAACTCCGGTGGTGCCTGGGACAACGCCAAGAAGCTGGTCGAGGACGGCAACCACGGTGGCAAGGGCTCGGATGCCCACGCCGCGACGGTCATCGGCGACACGGTCGGCGACCCGTTCAAGGACACGGCCGGCCCCGCCATCAACCCGCTGATCAAGGTCATGAACCTGGTCTCGGTGCTGATCGCGCCCGCCATCGTCACCTTCTCCATCGGTGACAACGCGTCCGACCCGATCCGCATCGCGATCGCACTGGTCGCGACGCTGATCATCGTCGCGGCGGTCGTCGTGTCCAAGCGCCGCGGAACCGCGATCGCGGACTCGCCCGCGGAGAGCGTGAGCAACGGCGCCGTGTAGTTGCACCCCTCAGGTCGGGGTACGTTCGGGTCTTCCCCCGACGTACCCCGACCTAGGAGTTCCGACATGAGGCGCAGCCTCGTCGCCACTGCCGCTGTAGCCGCCCTCGCGCTGGCCGGGTGCACCAACGGCGGCAGCTCCGGCACTTCTTCCCCGGCGCCCACCAGCGGCGCGGCCACCCCCGAGGCCGTCGCCTACATGGACAAGGTCTGCGCCGCGGCGTCCGAGTTCGCCAAGATCGAGAAGACCGCGCCGAAGCTCGACGCCGGCGACTCCACCAAGATCAAGGCCGAGATGGCCGCGTACATGGGCCAGCTGGCCGACGCCTTCACCAAGTCGGCTGAGGGCCTGAAGAACGTAGGCCCGTCGCCCGTCGACGGCGGCGACGAGGCCGTCACCAAGATGGCGGAGACCTTCACCTCGCTCGGTGCCGTCTTCGCCGACGCCAAGACGAAGGTCGAGCAGGCCGACGCGAACAACGCCACCGGAGGCATCCAGGCCGCGGGAGAGGCCATCACGAAGCTCACCGAGCTCGCCGACCCGCTGCGCGACCTCAAGGGCGTCCCCGAGCTGCAGAAGGCCACGCAGACAGCGCCGAAGTGCCAGGAGATGCAGCGCATCAACGTCACGCCCACGAGCTGAGCGTGACCCTCCCGAGTAGCTTCCGGCCCATGCGTCGCACAGCCATCGCCCTCATGACGAGCTGCCTGCTCGCGGTCACCGCGTGCAGCACCGGAGGCTCGCCCACGTCCTCGGCGCCGGCCAGCGAGGCCGACGTCGTCGCGTGGATGGACAAGGTCTGCGGTGCCGTCGACGGCACCGCGAAGGTCATGTCGGACGAGCCGGACCTCGACCTGAGCGACCCGGCCAAGCTCAAGGCCGGCCTGTCCGACTGGCTCGGCGTCAAGGTGTCCGCCGTCGAGAAGTCGATCAACGACCTGAAGGCGCTGGAGGACGGCCCGCACCCGAAGTCGAAGGAGCTGGTCACCACAGCGGGCAACGGCATGGGCGAGGTGAGGACCCTGCTCGCCGACACCAAGGCGAAGGTCGACGCGTCGGCCGACGAGACCCAGGTCGTCACCGCCTTCACCGAGATGGCCACCAAGGCGGCCGCACTGGACGAGCAGGCCTCCGACGTGCAGCGCAAGCTCGGTGAGACGGGTCTTGCCGGGGCCGCGCAGAAGGCGGCCGGCTGCAAGGGGCTGACGGCCTCGTCGTCGGCACCGACTTCGTAACGCGCCCTCAGAACCAACCGAACCGGATCACCCGGACGCGTACGGTCCGGTCGATCCGGTTCGGTGTTTTCCGGGGGACTGAAGTTGTGCGAGTCGGCGAACGGCTGATCGAGGCAGGTCATGGCCACCAGCCGGGGCAGTGCTCGCGAGAACGTGGCTCTGGTGTTCGAGCAGATCGCCGAGACCCCGGAGTACGCGGAGGCGTTCCGCTCGAACGACGTCTGCGCGGACTGGCAGGTGCTCGCGAAACAGGCCGGAGCAAAATGAGGCCATGAGCTCACGTCTGATCGCGGCCGCGCTGGCCACGGCGGTACTGGCCGGCGGCTGCGGTTCCGACGAGGACGAGCCGCTGACCGATGCCCAGGCCCGGTGGGTCGACACGTTCTGCGGAGGGCTCCTGCCCGGCAAGAAGGCCGGCCAGGAGCTGACCGCGCAGGACCCCGCCGACCCGGCCGCGGTCAAGACGGCCTACCTGCGGCTCGTCACGGCCAACGCCACCGCGCTCGCCGACGCCGAGAAGAAGCTCACCGAGCTGGGTCCGCCCTCCGACGAGCTGAAGGACGTCCACGAACGGCTGACGAAGTACGTCAGCGAGTCCGCCAGGTCCTACGCGGCGGCGGAGGCACCGGTCAGGGCCCTGGAGCCGAACGCGGGGTTCTGGGACGGCGCCGAGAAGGTCCTGGCCGACACGTCGCAGGTCAGCACGCCGGAGGACCTGCGGGCGACCTTCGACGCGCTCGAGAAGTCGCCCAAGTACGCCGCCGCGATGGCCAAGTCCGCGCCGTGCGGCGAGCTGCGCAGCGGCAGTCAGCAGTGATCGCTCATCCGGCGTAGTCACAAGAACACCACTGGTCACAGTCGAACGTCTGTTCTACCCTGTGGGCCGTGGTGGGGCAGCTGTCCTTCTTCTCGGCCGAGGCGCGCACGCCGGCCAAGGCGGACCTCGCCGGCTTCCTCTGCGGGCCGGGCCAGGCCGTCAGCTTCGCGCGCGGCACAGCGGCCCGCGTCTACGTCGAGCTGCGCGACGAGTGGCGTCACCGGCCGCTCAAGCAGGCCTGCGACGAGCGCGGGGTCACGTCGGAGCTCTGCGTCAACGAGGAGGGCACGCGGTTCGTCCGCACGCCGTTCCGCACCGATCTCACCCCTCTGGCCGCCCACTGGCTGGACGGATCCGTCAAGAAGGTTCCGGAGGACTTCGAGCTGAACGGAGCAGTCCTGCGCGTCTGGGCGCTCGCCGCCGGCAGCTGGATGGAGTCAGCCTACCTGCTCGGTTTGGACCCCAACGCGCCGCAGACACACCAGCCGTTGCGAAATGCGCTGCTCGCATCCGGACTTCCGTGCACCCTGGTAGGGGCTCCGGCGTTGCGGGTAACCGGCCGACGAAGGCTGGCACGGCTCGCTGAGCTGGTCGGAAGCCCCCCGCACGGGGTGGCGATGAGCACCTGGCCGGCGGCCTGAGCGGGCGGTCAGGCATGGTTGTGTCACTCTGTCTCGTCGTACGAGCGTCGCGGATGGTGTGCTTTTCGGCCGGCGCTGGGCAACACTGGCGGGCCTGGGAACCGGGTTTGGAAGAGAGCGGGACGGCGAGTGGCTGGATCGACACGGGCGAAGAAGAGCAGCGGAGGCGGGGGCAGCACCCGGCGATTGGTGATCGTCGAGTCGCCCACGAAGGCGCGGAAGATCGCCTCATACCTCGGCGCCAACTTCGTCGTGGAGTCCTCCAGGGGACACATCCGGGACCTGCCGCGCGGTGCCGCCGACGTCCCCGCCAAGTTCAAGGGGCAGGCCTGGGCCAGGCTCGGGGTGGACGTCGACCACGGCTTCGAGCCCCTCTACGTGATCTCCGCTGACAAGAAGTCGCTGGTCAGCGAGCTCAAGGAAGCGTTGAAGGACGTCGACGAGCTCTACCTCGCGACAGACGGTGACCGCGAGGGCGAGGCCATCGCGTGGCACCTGCTGGAGACGCTCAAGCCCAAGGTCCCGGTTCGCAGGATGGTGTTCCACGAGATCACCGAGTCCGCGATCCAGGCCGCCGCGGCCAACCCCCGCGACCTCGACCAGGACCTGGTCGACGCCCAGGAGACCCGCCGCATCCTCGACCGCCTCTACGGCTACGAGGTCAGCCCGGTCCTCTGGAAGAAGGTCATGCCGAAGCTCTCGGCAGGCCGCGTGCAGTCCGTGGCGACCCGTCTGGTCGTGGAGCGCGAACGCGAACGCATGAAGTTCGTCAGCGCGAGCTACTGGGACATCTCCGCGCAGATGGACGCCGGTGAGACGGCGACGCCGCGTCAGTTCGGCGCACGTCTCATCGCCGTCGACGGCACGCGTCTCGCCACCGGCCGCGACTTCGGCTCCGACGGCAAGCTCACCGGCAGGGCCGACGTCGTCGTGCTGGACGAGGCGCAGGCGAGGGCCATCGCGAACGGGCTGGAGAACGCGCCGGTCAAGGTCGCCTCCGTCGAGGAGAAGCCGTACTCGCGCAAGCCGTACGCGCCGTTCATGACCTCGACGCTGCAGCAGGAGGCCGGCCGCAAGCTGCGCTTCTCCGCCGACCGCACGATGCGCACGGCCCAGAAGCTGTACGAGAACGGCTACATCACCTACATGCGAACCGACAGCACGACGCTGTCGGAGACCGCGATCAACGCGGCCCGCACGCAGGCCACGGACCTCTACGGCGCGCAGTACGTCTCGGACAAGCCGCGCCAGTACACGCGCAAGGTCAAGAACGCGCAGGAGGCCCACGAGGCGATCAGGCCCGCGGGAGAGGTCTTCCGCACGCCTGGCCAGGTGGCCTCCGAGCTCGACTCCGACGAGTTCAAGCTCTACGAGATGATCTGGCAGCGCACGATCGCGTCCCAGATGGCCGACGCGCGGGGCAACACGACCAGCGTGCGCATCCAGGGCCGCGCCGCGACGGGCCAGGAGGTCACGTTCGCCGCGTCCGGCCGCACGATCACGTTCGCAGGCTTCCTCAAGGCCTACGTCGAGACCGTCGACGCCGAGGCCGGTGGTGAGTCCGACGACGCAGAGTCGCGCCTGCCGCAGCTGGTCAAGGACCAGGACCTGACGATCGCGGAGCTGTCCGCGGACGGCCACACCACCTCGCCGCCCTCGCGCTTCACCGAGCCGTCGCTGATCAAGACGATGGAGGAGCTCGGCATCGGCCGTCCCTCCACCTACTCGTCGATCATCAGCACCATCCAGGACCGCGGCTACGTGTGGAAGAAGGGCGCGGCGCTGGTCCCGTCCTGGGTCGCGTT
>JASLAV010000589.1 GCA_030146905.1 Lentzea sp.
CCCTTGACCGCCTCGGTGGCGAGCTCGGCGACGCCGGGTGGTGGGGTGCCCACACCGTCCTGGCCGCCCAGCGCGGGGTCGATCGCGTACCCGTCGAGCGAGCCGTCCACCTCCGGTTCCCACCAGCTCAGCCCGTACCCCAGGTCCGTCCTCAGCGGACTGGCGGCGAGCAGGCTGCCCTCGGACTCCTCCACCAGGGGGTCGGCTCCGCTCACGGCGGCGGGCCACGGCTGGCTCGGCAGCCACCTGGTGCCCGCCTCGCGCAGGCTGATCACCGCGTTTCTGCGCGTCACCGGGACGTCGAGATCGGGCGGAGGGAGTTCGCTGCCGAGCCTGCGGTACCGGCTGCCCGCGGCCCAGGTGACACCGTCGTAGGTGTCGAGCACGACGACCGGCCACCGGTCTGGCACGCATTCCTCGCACGACGGCCGCACGCTGAACACCGGGGCGTCGGGTTGCGCGCGCCGGTGGGCGATGTCGTCGAGCGGGTTGGTCATCCTGGCGGACACCGGCACGAGCTGGTCCTGCTTGAGCGAGTAGGAGGGGCCTGACATCGGCACGAGCAGACCGACCACCGCCACGACCGCGGTGACGACCAGCGGCGCGGGCAGGAACGCGAGCGCCGACTGGTGTTCGTTCGACGGACGGCTCACCACGAACACGGCCGCGGCGACGGCGACGTAGGAGAGCGCGGCCACCACGGCGCCGACCCCGGTGAGAGCACCGAACACCTGGCTCAGCACGACGACGGCGAAGCTGGGTGTCAGCGCCAGCACGGGCTTCTTCAGCCGCAGCAACACCTCCAGGCCGAACACGCATGCCAGCAGCACGAGCAGCGGCACGAACAGCATCAGCCGCGGGTCGGGCCTGGCGGGCCAGGTCGACTGCAGGGTGAGCTGCCAGGAGTCGGTGACGCCCTCGGCCAGCAGCGCGAACGTCGTGCCGGTGGGCAGCCCCGCGAGCGTCGTCGGGAACAGCAGCACCTCCACGACGGCCAGCAACCCGGCGAGAGTGACGACGAGAGGGCGCCATGCGACGAGCGACTCGGCCAGCAACGCGGCGCCACCGGTCACCACCGCGACGACGAGGACGACCGGAAGCAGTGCGCCCACACCGAAAACAGGCGCGAAGCACAGTCCGGCCACGGCGGCGGCGAGAACCACCAGCACCACGGGCAACCGCTTTCTCACGTCCGCACCTCGTTCCACAACCCCACCACACCGGCGGCGTCCGCGGCGGCCAGCACGCGCGCACCCGGCACGTGCGTGGCGTTGCCGTCCGGGGTGAGAGCGAGCAGGAAGATCGAGGAGTACCGGGAGCGCAAACCGGACAGCTCGGCGACGTCCGCCGTCCCCGACGTCACCACGGCGAGGAAACCGCCCTGGTGCCGGACTGTCGACAACAGCGTCCCGGCCCCGGTGCTCTGCCGCATCAGGCAGAGCTGGTCGAGCAGCTGCCGTGCGGCGAGCGGCCCGCCCGCGGTGGCGACGTCCGTGCCGCACGACGTCAGCAGCCGCGCGTGGTGCCCGGCGAGCGCGGCGGAGCGCAGCAACGAGGCGGCGGCGTCCACCGCCTCCTCGAAGGCGAACGGCGGCAGCGCGGAAGCACGCGTGTCGAGCACGACGGTGAGCCGGGGCTGGTCCGGATCCGCGGACTCCTTGACCATCAACCGGCCGGTGCGGGCGGTCGCCTTCCAGTGGATGTCGCGCATCTCGTCGCCCGGCTGGTACTCGCGCAGCTCACGGAGGTCGAGCGAACCGCGCAGGCGCTCGTTCGACCGGCCTTCGTGGTGGTGCCGCGGGAAACCGCCCGTCCGCGCCAGCGCGGGGTACGAGCGCGGGTGCACCCACAGCGTCACCGTGTCGCCGACGGTCAGGCTGTTGCGGGCCATGCCGAACGCGTCCGTGCGGGACAACGTCAGCGGGCCGACGGGCATCCTGCCCCGCACCGGCGTCGGGAGCTGGTAGTCGTACGGCCGCGACGAGCCAGGCGCCAGGCCGTGCACCTGGACCGTGCGGTGGAACCCGCCGGCGAGGTCCACGGCGAGGAACCCGCGCTGCCACTTCGCGGACGGGTTTCGCACCTTCAGCTTTCCCAGCGCCTGCGAACCGCGCTCGACGCGCTCGGGGTAGACGTCCCGCGTCACCTCGACGTCCACCCGGCGGAGCGTCACGAGCACCGCGGCCACCACCGCGACCAGCCCCGCCGCAGCCAGCAGCAGGAACAACGGGTAGCGCCCCCAGAACCCGGCCGTGCCCAGCCCCAGTGACACCAGCAGTACCGCGGTGCCCCGCACGGTCAGTCGCATGGCTAACGGCCCGCGGCGCTCATCGTCGGCGCCGGGGTGGTCGCGAGCACTTCAGCCACGACGTCCGCGGCGGACCGCTGCTTCAGCTCGGCTTCCGCGGTCAGCACGAGCCGGTGTGCCAGAGCGGGCACCGCGACGTACTTGATGTCGTCCGCGGTGACGAAGGACCGGCCCGCGGTCGCCGCCAGCGCCTGGCCCGCGCGCACCAGGGCGATGCTGCCGCGCGGGCTCGCGCCGAACCGCACCGAGGTGTGAATCCGGGTCGCCGCGCAGATGCGGGCCGCGTACTCGCAGATCGCCCCGTCGACGAACAACCCGCGGACCTCGTCGATCGCCTCCACGAGTGAGGCGATCTCGACCACCGGCTGCAACCGGTCGGCGTTCATCCCGGTGCAGTTGTTCATGATGATCGACACCTCGTCGGCGACGTCCGGGTAGCCCACCGACAGGCGCAGCAGGAACCGGTCGAGCTGCGCCTCCGGCAACCGGTAGGTGCCCTCCATCTCGATCGGGTTCTGCGTCGCCACCACCAGGAACGGCGACGGCACCTCGTGCGTGGTCCCGTCGGCGGTGACCCGGCGCTCCGACATCACCTCCAGCATCGCCGACTGGGTCTTCGGCGTGCCGCGGTTGATCTCGTCGGCCACGACGACGTTCGCGAAGACCGCGCCGGGGTGGAAGGTGAACCGCTCTTCCTTCTGGTGGTACACGGTCACGCCGGTGATGTCGCCGGGCAGCAGGTCGGGGGTGAACTGGATGCGGCTCCAGCTCCCGCCGATGCTGCGCGCGAGACACCGCGCGAGCGTCGTCTTGCCCAGACCGGGCACGTCCTCGATGAGCAGGTGGCCCTCGGCGAGCAGTGCGACGACCGCCAGGCGCACGACGTCCTGCTTGCCCCTGATCACCAGCTGGACGTTGTCGGAGATCGCCGAGAACACCGCTGCGGCACGCATGTGGTTCATTCCGTCCATTCCAGGCGGTTCGATTCGACGCCGTCGGTCGTGACCCACACGGTGTCGCCGGCGACGTCGTAGTAGAAGGCGTCGAACTCGGCGTAACCGTCTTCATCGGTTGTGACGCCGTGGCCTTCGTTCTCGTAGGTGGGGGACGTCGAATGCGGCTTCACGGTGTACTTGGTCCCCGGCGCGAAGCCGGTCATGACGATGTGCATCCAGTAGCAGTCGGGCTCGCCGCACGGGGATGCCTTGGAGCCCTTGGTGAGGGTGATGTTCTTGACGCGCTTCGGCGGGGTCTGGTGTGCCGTCGCGGGTGTTCCCGGGCCGGCGCTGTTCTGCGCGACCACGGTGACCGTGAACGGGTGGTCGGCGCCCTGCCAGATGCCCTTGATGCCGTAGGAGAAAGTTCCACCGCCGACCGTCGCCGTGCCCGAGCGGCCTCCCTCGCTCTGCCACGAGACGTGGTAGGCGGTCACCGGCGCGCCGTTGGCGGGCGCGGCACCCCACGTCACGGTCGCGTCGACCTGTTGGGCCGTGATCGCGATGGCCAGGTTCTGCGGCATGCCGGGCGGTGTCACCGGGATCGGTGGCGGCGGTGGCGGTGGTGCCGGTGTCCGAGGCGGCGGCTGGGCCTGGTTGGTGCGTGCTGGCGGCGGCACGGGCCTGGTGGTGTTCGGCGGCGCCACCGGCGTGTCCGGGGGCTTGGTCGCGGCCTGGTCCGAGGTCGGCTCGACGGGTGGTGGCACGGGTTGCCTGCGCTCGTCCGGCTTCACGCCGATGGCGGGCACCGGCTGCACCGAACCGTCCTTGTCCACGACCACGACGTGCTTGCCCTCGGCGCCGTCGACGTACACACGCGCGTCCTCGCCCCGGACGAGCTCGGGCCTGCCCTTCTCCGGCGGGATCGGCGTGGAGTGCTTCTGGCGGCCCTGGTTGTCGTAGGTGCGCACCGAGCTGCTCTTGTGGTCGAGCAGCACGACCGACTCCCCGCTGACCGACGGACCGTCGTACTCACCGGCCGGGAGCGGCACGGTCTGCGCGGGAGGACGCTGCTCGGCGAGCGCGCCCTTCTCGTCGACCCGCGCCTCCACGAGGTGCATGCGGTTCCCGGACGGGTCGAGCACGGCCACCTTGCCGGCGGCGTCCACGGGAGCGATCCGCGCGTTCGGCGGTGCGTCGACCCCGAGCTTGGCCGGGGGACCGAAACCCTTCTGCTCGACCACGCTCATCGTGTCCGCGGTGGTGTCCACGAACACGATCCGGCCGCCGCTGACGGTGAGAGCACCGGAGTGCCCGGCGGGTGCCGCGGCGGGGCAGGGGAGGTCGGTCGCTCCGCGCTGCGCCTTGCAGATCGCCCCGGAGTCCGTGCGGTGCACCCACACCGTGCCGTCGCTGGTCGCCACCGGTGGTCCGACCGGGCCGCCGGCGGAGAAGACCTGTGATTCCAGACCGATCCGCACGATCTGGCCGCTCTGCCGGAAGACCAGGTAGGCCCCGCCCGCGGTCTGGACCGGCACAGGCCGCTCGCCCTTGACGGGCGTGGGCACCGTTGCCTCCACGGACAGCGTCGACTTGCCGAAGATCGTCACGTCGTCCTCGCCGACGACGTAGCCGCGGGTCTCGTCCTGCACGACCTGGCTGCCGGGGGTGAGACCGGGGACCGACACCTGCGCGTCGGGCTGTTTGGTGGCGCCGTCCACGCGGACCACGAGCCCGAGGTCGGAGTTCGCGATCCAGTGCCCCGACGGGATGAACTCGAGGCCGGGCACGTGCTTCGCGGCGCCCGTCAGCGCCAGCGTCACGATCGTGACGACGGCGATGACCAGACCCACCAGCGGCCAGCGGGAGTGCTTGCGCTCGCTCACGGCACTCAGGGTAACCATGCCGGTACACGGAACATCCGGGATCGGTACATTCACCGCCGTCCGGAGGGCAGCGCGATCTCGAAAATCGCCCCGCCGGTCTCGGACCGGTAGATGCCGAGCGTGCCGCCGTGCGCGTGCACGATCCGCTGCACGAGGTAGAGGCCCAGTCCCGTCGACCCGCCGCTGCTGGTGAACCGCTGCAACGCCCGCTGCGCGGCCGCCGGGTCGAGACCCGGTCCCTCGTCGGCGACCACGACCCGGCCGTCGCCGACGCTCACGTGCACGACCGGGGTGGTGCCGGGCAGGTGGCCGTGCTGGATGGCGTTGCCGATCAGGTTCTCGACGGCGCGCCCGATCATGACCGGGTCGGCGTCCACCCTGGTCGGCACGGCCGTGAAGGTGATGCGGGCGCCCTCGGCGGGAACGTCCTCGACGACGGCGGAGACGAACTGGTCGAGCTGCA
>JASLAV010000661.1 GCA_030146905.1 Lentzea sp.
CGCGTGTTGTTGAAGACCCGGAAGAACCGGTCCAACCGCACGTCGATGCTCGACGGCTGAACCATCTCGACGTCGAACGGGTCGAGGAGGAGACGGCCGGACTCGACCTCTTTGCGCAGATCCTGGTCACTCAGCAGCACCCGGACAGGCTAGCCCAGGCTTGTGTATGATCGGCGTCGCACTGCTTCGCGGGTGTAGTTCATTGGTAGAACGACAGCTTCCCAAGCTGTAGAGGCGGGTTCGATTCCCGTCACCCGCTCCACGTCAGAAGCCCCGGCCATCAGGCCGGGGCTTCTTTTGGATCCAACCGGTACAGTGGCGCCTTCGGCTCCGGCCAGATCTCCGCGATGGGAGATGGTCACCGTGACGGTGTTCATCAGCCACTCCTTCGACAACCAGCCCGAATTCGAGAACGTCACCGACTGGCTGGACCAGTTGCACGTGTCGTACTGGCACCCGTCCGAGATCAAAACCGGTAGTGCCTCGCTCAGCGACCAGCTTCGCGCAGCGGTCCAGCAGTGCTCGGTGTGCGTTTTCGTCGCCACGCATGCGGCGGTGAAGTCGAGCTGGTGCGGTGCGGAGCTAGGAGCGTTCTGGGGTGCGAACGTGCCGATCATCGTGTACCTGGCCGACTCGTCGCTCCCGGACAAGAACCTGCCGCCCATCCTCCAGGGCACCGCCTGGGAGCGGAAAGTGTCGGTCGTGGCTTCCAGGGCCGCCGAGCTGGACGCCCGCGCGGCGGACCACTCTGCTCCGGAGGCGAGCACGCTCGTCTCGAACATGAACGCTTCGCAGCTCGAGAAAGTCGTCACCAGCGCAATCTCATTGGTCCTCGCGCAGACCGCCAAGGAACCGGCAAGCGTCGACGCGGGGACTGTGACAGGTCAGGTCCTCCGCGTGGGCGCTGCCGTCGGCCTTCTCGGTGACAACACTCCTGACAATTGGAAGCGGCACATCCTCTGGGTCGACGACAACCCCGGCAACAACCGGCGCGAGCGGGAAGTCTTCGAATCCTTCGGCATCGAGTTCACACTCGCCAGGTCGACGCGCGAGGCCTTGCGCGTGCTCGCTGACCGCCGCTTTGGCGCGATCATCTCCGACATGGGCAGACCCGAGGGGCGGGAGGAAGGCCTCGCGCTGCTTAACCACGTCCGATCTGAAGGCCAGCAGACGCCGTTCTTCCTCTACACCACATCTGCCACAGCACGCGACCGTCGACTGGAAGCGTCCGCACGCGGCGCACAAGGCATCACGAGCAGCGCGGGCGAACTGGTGGACATGGTGACCGCGGCGCTGAGCAAGACCGGTTAGTCGACCGGCAGGCCCCACGGCCGGCGGTCCAGCTCCACCCAGCCGCCGCCCTGGGCCAGCGCCGCCCGCACCCCTGCCACGTGGTCGGCGAACGAAGCCAGGTCCCCGTGCAACAGCTCAGCCCGCTCCACGTCCAGCGAATGCGTGTCGTCGTGCCACAGGTCGACCGCGAACGAAGCCACGAAGGACATCGACTGCAGCAGCTGCAACAAGGCGACCGAGGGCCGCGGGGTCTCGGCGAGGTAGTCCGCGCGGATCGACTCGCACTCCGCCAGCAACGACCGCACCTGGCGGATCGCGCCGGCGGGAGTGCCGTCCCACGACGGGTCCGGCCACACGCGGTCGCTCAGCTCCAGCCACAGCCGCCAGCCCGTGGCCAGCTCGGCATCGTCCGCGGGACACCACTCACCCATGCCTCCACTGTGCATGCGCACCGGCGAAGAGTCTCGTGACGATGACGCACGCCACGGCAACCATCGCGCCACACGCGTCTTGTAGCGCATGACGCGCACGTGAGGAGCCCGATGCCCTGCGTGTGGCTCGCGGCGGCGACCCTGTTCGGGTGCGCCGCCGCGAGGATCATGCAGAAGGAACGTGCTGCCGTCAGGCCTTGACGGGTTCGGCCTTCTCGTCGGGCGTGTCGCTGTTCAGCGAGTCGAGGAGGACGTCGCGTTCGCGGCTCGGCTCCTTCTTCGTGAAGCCGATCGCCAGGTAGAGGACGAGCGACAGCAGCAGCGGCCACGACACGAGCACGCCCTTGGTGACCCAGGCCGCCTTGTTCATCTGCTCGATGTAGAGGAACGCCCACATGCCGAGGCCGCCGACCACCGAGGCGATCGCCGCGGTGGAGCCGACCTTGCGGAACCACGGCAGCAGGCCGAGCATCAGCGGGATCGCGATCGGGCCCATCGTGGCGGCGACCAGGTCGACGACCACCTTGAGCACGAAGCCCTGGCCCCCGGAGGCGATGGCGATGATCATGCTCACGCCGATGAACGTGAAGGTCGTGACGCGGGCCAGCAGCAGCTGGTTGTCCGCCGAGAACGTCCTCACCTTCTTCCACAGGTGCGGCAGCATGTCGCGGTTGATCACCGCCGCGATGACGTTGGCGTCGGACGACACCATGGCCATGGTGTGCGAGAAGAAGCCGGCCAGCACCAGGCCGACCATGCCGGCGGGCAGCATCTCCTTGCCCATCTCGATGTAGGCGTTCTCCGCCTGCGCGCCTTCGAGGCCCGGCACGATCAGCGGAGCGGCCCACATCGGCAGGAACAGCACGAGCGGCCACACGAGCCACAGCGCGGACGACAGCAGCGCGGACCGCTTGGCCGCGAAGCCGGACGGCGCGGCCATGTAGCGCTGCGCCAGGTTCCACATGCCGCCGTTGTACTCGAGCGTCTTGATCAGGAAGAGCGCCATCAGGAACGTCGAGGTGTACGGGCCGGCGAGCGGGTCGCTGTGGCTGTCCGGCAGCTGGCCCCAGATCGTCGCGGGGAAGTCCCAGCCGAGGCGGCCGGCGACGGCGAAGAGCATCGCGAAGCCCGCCGCCGCCTGGATGATGAACTGGCCGAAGTCGGTGAGCGCGTCGGCCCAGAGACCGCCGAGCACCGAGTAGACCATCGTGACCAGGCCGATGATGATGATGCCCGTCGTGATCGGGACACCCGCGAAGCCGCGCAGCAGGATCGAGACGGCCGCCCACTTCGCGGCGATGTCGACGACCTTGAGCAGCGCGCCCGCGTAGGCCATGACCTGCTGGGTCGGCACGTTGTAGCGCTTGGCCAGGTATTCGAGCGGTGACTTGACGTTGTGCTTCGAGCGCAACCGGTTCCACCGCGGCGCGAACAAGAACGCACCGATGCCGACACCGATGCCGATGGTCAGCGACCACCACACGTAGACCGTCAGACCGAGCCGGTAGGCCTCGGAAGCGAACGCGACGAACATGACCGCGCTGTAGCCCGACATGTGGTGGGAGATGCCGGACAACCACCAGGGCATCTTGCCGCCCGCGGTGAAGAAGTCGGCGATGTTCCGGACCCGCCCGCGTGACCAGAGCCCGATCGCGACCATCACGAAGAAGTAGCCGACGACGACTACCCAGTCGAGGGTGCCCATGTGACCTCCTGCGGCGTGTGCACACACGTGTGCCTGCGAGAGCACCAGGCCTGGGGCGGCGGAACCTGGCACATCCGCACGGGATATGTGACGTAGGTCTTACGAGACTGTTGCGGCGGGGCGGAAGACCTTGGCCAGTCTTGAATCACATTCGTGACCCTTGTTCATCCACATGAACCGACTATTCCGCGTCACGCGTCCGAGGGAATGACGTCACTCGTCTGGAAGCACGAACGGAGGTGCCGATGCTCCCGCCAGGCCGGCCTGCTCCCGGCGTCGCGCTGATCGACCCCGTGCCGCTGTACCGCGAAGGCCTGTCCGCTCTGGTCAGACGCACGTCCGGACTGCGGTGGCTCGGCTCGACGGGCGATCTCCACTCCGCCGTTCGCCTGCACGAGAAACTGCGTCCCGACGTCCTGCTCGTCGACTCGGGACTCGACCCGGCGTGCCACCTGGTGCGGCTGCTCGTCGACCGCGACCCCGCGCTGGTGGTCATCGGGCTGGTCCGCGAGGCACACGCGCACGGCAACTACGTGACGACCGCGTTGGACGCGGGTGTCCGCGGTGTCGTGCCGCGCAGCGCCGAGCCGGGGCAGATCGTGCGGGTGATCTCGGAGACCTGCCGTTCCCGCGGTTTCGTGCACCCCGACCTGCGGGCGAAGGACCGGCCGACGCTGACCCGGCGCGAGTACGAGGTGCTCGCGCTCATCGCGGAGGGCATGGAGAACCGGCAGGTCGCGGACCAGCTCGTCGTGTCCGTGGAGACCGTGCGCACCCATGTGAAGGGCATCCTGCGCAAGCTCAGCGCGCGCGACCGGACGCACGCGGTGTCGTTGGCCTACCGGTCAGGGCTGCTGCTCGGCGGCCCACCCGTGTTCGAGTAACCCGAAGACCTCGTCAGCCGCCCGCTCGCGGTCGGCGCGGTCGAAGATCACGTCCCTGGCCTCCAGCGCGAAGCGGGCCAGCGCCGCG
>JASLAV010000602.1 GCA_030146905.1 Lentzea sp.
ACCCGGACTGTGCCCCCATCGACGGAGTCGCGCCGCGGTGATCGCGACGGCGAAGTGCTGCTGCTGGCTGATCACGTGTGGGACGGTGTGGCCGAGCGTCCGTCGCAACGGCTGAAGGTGCTGGTTCGAGACGGCCGGATCGTGGACATGGGGCGAGAGGTTCGTGCCGACGGGGTGCGGACCATTGATCTGGGCGCGCGGATGCTGCTGCCGGGGTTCATCGACTGCCACGTGCACGTGTTGGACAGCGGACTGGCGACCAGTTCCGTCGGCCGTCAGACGCTGGCCGCGCTGCCCGCTCTGCGGCAGTTGTTGCACAACGGGTTCACCACGGTGCGCGACCTGGGCTGTGCCGACCAGCCGATCACGATCGACCTGCGCCAGGCGCAGGCCGACGACGTCATCGAAGGTCCTCGCCTGATCGTGGCGCCCAACCTGATCTCCGCCCGAGGCGGCCACGGCGACAAGCAACCCGAGCTGACCGCCCGGTACGGGATCGAGGTCGGCACGCTGGGCGACGGCACCGCCGAGGTGGTGCGCAAGGTGCGCGAACAGGCGCGCCACGGCGCGGACTGGATCAAGTTCGCGGCCAGCGGCGGCTTCGGGTCGGCCAACGACGAGCCGACCCAGGTCACCTACACCCTCGAGGAAATGCGCGCACTGGTGGCCGCGGCCACCGACCTGGAGCTGCCGTGCGCGGTGCACGCCCTCTGTGAGCACCACGTTGGCGTCGTCGCCAGGAGAGGGAATCGTGGCAAGGAATGTGGCAGTGAGGTCGATGGTGTCGTCGGCGATGGGGACCTCCCGGCTGCCCCGCCGTGGCCGTTGTCCGACCTCGACGAGCCACAGGGCGATCGCGCCCGGTAAGGCAGCGTGGCGGTGCACATACCAGCGTCGACCGCTCAGGGTGCGCGCCGACCAGCCGCACGTCGCCGTTCAGCGGGCACTGGTCCCGGCCCCGCTCAGGTCCGTCCATAGATCTGCGGCTCGCGCGTATCCGAGGTCGAAGTGGCCTTGGGGTAGTGCTTCGAACGCCATGTCCGGCACACCACCCTGACACTCACCGTTGGCGGGCACCGCGGCACTGGCGCACGCGAAGTGCCTCTTCCCCAAAGACTCCGAGCGCACCAGGAGTCCACTTTGGACAGAAGGTGTTCGTCGACTGCGAGACATTCACGCCGCCACTCGTACACGCATACCCTGCAACACCTGCTCGACCTGTCCCTGCACGCAAGACCGGGTTGCCGGACGTCGCACACCGTCCGAGAAGGGCGGGCGGCAGGCACGAGCCGCAGGAGATGAAGGTCGGGTGACGCGAGCACGGCAGCCGTCCGCGACGACTCAATCGAAGGGGACGAGACGGTCACCCTTCCCGGGAGAACCGCCTTCTTCGTGACCAGTTCGTTGCGGTGCGACCGGTACCCACCGCAGGCCTTCGTCGCCACCGGCGATCTGCCCGGCGGTCGGCGGCGGGAAGTGCGTGCCCAGCACCAGGGTGTCGGTCCCGGCGAGTGAGGCGAGCAGCCCGCGGCGGGTGCTTTCGGCGATGACGGGGTCGATGTCGGCGCAGCTGGTGATGTCCGGACGGGACACCTGGACCGGATGGTGCACGCAGTCGCCGGTGATGAGCGCCGCCCTGCCGGCGCTGTCCAGCCGCACCGCGACATGTCCCGGGGTGTGGCCGGGCGTGGGCAGCAAGCGCACCCCGGGCGCCACCACGGCGCCGTCCGCGGGGACGTCGACGAGATTCAGCAGACCCGCGTCCTCGATCGGCAGCACCGAGTCGCGGAACATCCCGCGACGGGACTCGTCCATCTCGACGCCGGCCCAGAACTCCCGCTCCACCCGGGAAACCAGGTAGCGGGCGTTCGGGAAGGTGGGAACCCAGTCGCCGTCGACGATGCGGGTGTTCCAGCCGACGTGGTCGGTGTGCAGGTGGGTGAGCACGACAAGATCGACCGACTCCGGAGCGAACCCCGCTTCGGCGAGCCGCTCCAGGTAGCCGGTGCGCAGGTCGTGCCAAGCCGGGTTCGCGCGCTGCTTGCCGTTGCCGATTCCGGTGTCCACGAGGATCCGCTTCCCGCCGGCCGAGACGGCGAAGCTGTGGCTGGCCAAGCGCAGCACGCCGTCGTCACCGGCGAAGTCGGGCCGGAGCCAGCCGTATCCGTCGACGACATCCGGAGTCGCACCGGGCAGCAGCCAGGCGCCGGTAGCGGGCGGCAGCAACGCCTCGTCCACCCGTCGCACGGTGACTTCGCCGATGGTCCACGTCGGGACGACCATGCCCCTCCTTCCGCTAAAGCAACTTGTTTGCGTTAGCTGACTGTAGCGCCTAGTCTCGCTTAACGCTAATGCTTAGCTTTTGGAGGTTCTCATGTCCGATCTCACCCCGGCGGAAGCGGCTCACTGGGCCGCCCGTGCCGGGTTGCCCCTCCCCGACGAGCGCCACGACGTCGTGGCCGCCACCGCCGACCACATCCACTCCGTCGTCTCCATCCTGCGGGAGCTGGACTTCGGGGACACGACGCCGTTCGCGTGGAGGGATCCCGATGCGACCGCATGAACTGAGCCTCGCCGCCGCCTCGCGCGCACTGCACGCCCGCGAGCTGTCCCCTGTCGAACTCCTCGACTCCGTGCTGACGCGCCTGGCGGAGGTCGAACCCCGGCTCAACGCCTACGTCACCGTGACCACCGACCGGGCGCGCGCGGCAGCTCGGCTGGCCGAACGCGAGATCGCCGCGGGCGAGCTTCGCGGGCCACTGCACGGAATCCCGGTCGGCCTCAAGGACGTGATCGACGTCGCCGGCCTGCCGACCACGGGAAGCTCACGCGTCCGGGCGGACCACCGCGCGGACACCGACAGCGTGGTCGCGGCCAGGCTGGCCGACGCCGGAGCGGTGCTGGTCGGCAAGACCCACACCCACGAGTTCGCCTATGGCCTCGTCACCCCGCAGACCGTGAACGCGCGGGTCGCCGGGCGGATCGCCGGGGGGTCCAGCGGCGGGTCGGCCGTCGCCGTGGCGGCGGGCGCCGCGACCTTCGCACTGGGAACCGACACCGGCGGCTCCATCCGCGTGCCAGCCGCGCTGAACGGGGTCGTCGGCCTGAAGCCGACGTACGATCTGGTGCCCCGCGACGGCGTGGTTCCGCTGTCCTGGTCGCTGGACCACGTCGGTCCGCTGACCCGCACGGTCGAGGACGCCGCGCTGGTCCTGCCCGCGCTGACCGGAGGGGCACCGGTCACGATGGACGGCGATCTGGCAGGGCTGCGCGTGGGCGTACCTCGCAACTACTACTTCGAGCACGTGGATCCCGAGGTGGAGGCCGCGGTGCGGCGGGCGATCGAACGGCTGGCGTCGCTCGGCGCGCGGCTCGTCGAGGTGGAGATCCCGATGACGCGGTACGTCCAGGCCATTCAGTGGGGCTTGATGGTCCCGGAGGCCACCGCCTACCACGAGAGGACGCTGCGCACGGTCCCCGAGCTGTACGCCGCCGACGTCCGCGTGCTCCTCGAGGCCGGAGAACTACTGCCCGCCGGTGACTACCTGCGAGCCCGGCGCGCCCGCACCCTCATGCGGCGGGAGTGGCTGCGCATGCTCGAGAAGGTCGACGTGCTCGCCGCCCCGGCGGTTCCGCTGACCGCCGTGCCGGCCGAGCAGGAGACGATCACCTGGCCGGACGGCACGGAGGAGAGCGTGCCGGACGCCTACGTCCGGCTGTCGGCGCCCGCCAACATCACCGGCGTGCCGGCGCTGACCGTGCCGGCGGGCACCGATCGGGCCGGTCTGCCCATCGGGCTGCAGTTGCTGGGACGGCCCCTGGAAGAGCCACTGCTGCTGCGGGCCGGGCTCGCCTGGGAACAATCGCTCACGGTCACGGGAAGCTGAGGAGCTCGTCGGCGAGCGCACGCGCGCACCCGTCGAGAAGGGCTTCCCCCTTGGCGGCCGTGGCCGCGCGTGCGTCCCCGGCCACACCCGAAGGCGTGATGCGCTCGAACGGCGTCGGGCGATACACCGCCGCCAGGGCCTCCGGCTGCAGCTCGATCTGCGGGCCGACCGCCTCGGCCACGAGTTCCCGGCGCACCAACTCGGGGAACGCCGCCAGCATCATCGACGTCTCGCCCTCACAGGCGTGCATCAGCTGGTTCTGGGTTTCGAGCGTCTTCGCGATCGCGGCGGCGCCGAAGGTGAAGTAGCTGGTGACCGCGATCGTGGTGCCCAGTTCGGCGGTCAGCTCGGTTGCCAGTGCGTGCAGGGCGGTCGCGTTGCCGCCGTGGCCGTTGACGATCAGGACGCGGCGGAACCCCGCCCGCAGCACGGACCGGCACAGATCCCGCAACAGCGCGTGCAACGTGGACAACGAAAGGGTCAGCGTGCCGCCGAAGGCCATGTGGTGCTCGGCCAGCCCGCACCACACCGAGGGGGTCACGACCACCGGGACACGCGCCCCGCCCAGCGCGGCGGCCCGGAGGCAGACCTCGGTGGCGAGGAAGTCGTCCACGCCGGTGGGCAGGTGGGCACCGTGCTGTTCGGTGGACCCCACCGGCAGCAGCACGAGCGCGTCCCGGTCCGCCAGCTCACGCAGCTCGGGTGCGGTCAGGTGGTTCCAGCGGTACGAGGACATCCAACCTCCTTAAGGCTAATCTTTAGCTTTAGTCAGCGTAGGGCGCACAGGCTCTTGAAGCAATGAGTTTGCTTTAAGCTGAGGGAATGAGCCGGAAGCCGATGGTGCGCCCGGGTGGCCGCAGCGCCAGGGTGCAGGAGGCGGTGCACGCGGCCGTCCGCGAGCTGGAAGCCGAAGCCGGACGGGCCGCGCTGACCGTGCCCCGCATCGCCGCACGCGCCGGGGTCACGCCGTCGACCATCTACCGCCGTTGGGGAGACCTGCACGAGCTGCTCTCCGACGTCGCCGTGGAACGGCTCCGGCCCGAAGCACCGCCCGAGGACCGCGGCGGCCTCGCGGCCGACCTGGAGGCGTGGGCCGAGCAGTTCCTCGACGAGATGTCCTCGCCGCCGGGACGCGCCTACATCCGGGACGCGCTGCTGGGCGACTCGGACGGAAGCAACGCCGGCCAGTGTTCGGCGTACGCGGCCGGCCAAATCGACGTGATCCTCGCCCGGGCTGCCGCGCGCGGCGAGAACGCTCCCGAGGTGGAGACGGTGATCGACCGCGTAGTGGCACCGATGATGTACCGCATCCTGTTCCGCCCAGGCCTACTCGACCCCGCCTACGCACGCCAGCTGGTGAGCGACCTGCTCGGCTGAGCCGGAGCTGCTGAAGTCGATGTGGGTCCGCCTGCCACGGCGTGCCGCATGGTTGGCGGTGTCAGTGGCGGGCCCCAGTGAGTGAACCCGTTTGCGCACAAGCACGAGGCACGCCTGCCACACAACTGTCGCTTGATCATTTTGATGTCGGACTGCAAGCGGTTGGCAAATGAGAGACCTGCACGTGCACTCGTCGCCTCTGTCGCCCAGCCGCCCCGGCGGGACCCTCGACCGGTGCCATTGGGGCGGTGGCGCCGACAGCGGGCTGGTTGTCTGCACCTGCATGCGTGGCGCTGGGCTTGGGGGGTCTGCAGCGCTTCGCGTGTCGCGTCGGTGTGTACGTTCGCCTGTCGCAGGGCATCCGGTCCGGTGTTGACCTCGTGAAGGCGGTTCGGGTGGATCCATGGCGTGACAGGCTTCGTGTGGCGGTGGTCGTTCATCCGGGTGCCGTGGTGGACCACTCCGGATTGCGGGACCTGATATCCCGTACCGCCCAGGACCGCGGCTGGTGCGAGCCGCAGTGGTTCGAGACCACCCGTGACGATGCCGGGACCGGGGTGACCGCACTCGCCCTGCGCGACCACCCGCGGCTGGTCTTGGCCTGTGGTGGGGACGGCACGGTGAACGCGGTGGCCGCCGGGTTGGCGCACACCGGGGTGGCGATGGGACTCGTGCCGATCGGCACGGGAAACCTCGTGGCCCGCAACCTGGGAATCGGCAGCGAGGTGCAGGACGCCGTCACGTCGGCGTTCGACGGGGCGGACCGCCGCGTCGACATGGGCCTGCTGGACGGACGCCCTTTCGTCGGCATGGGTGGGATCGGTCTGGACGCGGAGATGGTCCGCGACACCTCGCCCGGGATGAAGCGCCTGCTGGGGTGGCCCGCATATGTACC
>JASLAV010000744.1 GCA_030146905.1 Lentzea sp.
CCCGATGAACACGGCGGCGAGGCGCCAGTCGCGCCCGAGCAACCGCTGCGACGAGGTGAGCGAGGACGACGCGCCCGGCGCCGGACTGGCCGGCGCCGGCCGCGTCGCCTTCGGACGCAGGACCGTCACTGCTTGTAGCCCTGCTGCTCGAAGACCTGGACGATCCGGGCGTGGGTCGAGGCGACGGCCTCGGCCGGCCGGGTGCCCTGGATGACCGACTGCATCATGTCAGTCAGCAGGTAGGCGGCGGTGGCGGCCTGCTCACCAGGACTCGGCGCCTGGGGGAACTTGAAGCCGGTCCTCGTGGTCAGCGGCAACTGCGTGCGGGTCTGCTCCCGAAGCGCGGGGAAGGCCGGGTCACCGCTGGTGTAGTACGGGTCGGAGTCCCACACCTTGTCCCACGAGGGGTTGACCAGGCACGGTGCTCCCTTCGCGACACCGAGCAGCGCGCTCCCTCCGACCATGAACTTCGCCACCAGCTTGGCGAGGTCGGGGTTCCTCGCCCCCTTGAACACGACGAACGAGTTGGACTCGCCGAACGCGAGCGGCTTGTCGATCGCCGGTCCGGTGGCGCCGTTGAACGGGTGGGTGTTGGCGTAGACCGGGTTGCCCTTGGTCTTCGAGTCGGCGTAGACGCTGAACTGGTTGAGCGTGAGCCCCAGGATCTGGGCCAGCCAGTTCTCGTTGTTGCTCGAGTCGGTCCAGCTGCCGATCCCGGGCGGCAGCATCGGCGTGTACTTCGGGTTGGTGTAGATGTCGCCGATGAACGTGACCGCGGCGACGGTCTCCGGCGAGTTGAACACCACCTTCGTGCCGGTGTTGTCCGCGATCGCGCCGCCGTAGCAGTTGACGACGTTCGCGATGAAGCCGTTGGCGTCACCGGAGCGGTTCACCGTGAGACCCCAGCCGAAGCGCCGTTTCGCCGGATCGGAGATCTCCAGCGCGTTGTCGCGCAGCTCCTCCCACGTGTAGTGGGGCTTGAGCGGAAGACCCTTCTCCTGGTACCAGTCCTTGCGCAGGTACATCGCGGACGCGATGAAGTGATAGGGGATCGCGAACCAGCGACCGCCGAACACGCAGTACGTGGCCGCCTCCGTCGCGGGCTCCCCGTAGAGCTTGCGCATCTCGTCGACGACATCGGTGACGTCGGTGAGGGCGCCGAGGTTGTGGAGCTGGCCGACGAACCGCCGGTCGCTCACGAAGGCGAGATCGCGGTTGGTGCCCGACTTCACCTCGGCGTCCATCTTCGCGACCATGTCACCGGCGTCGCCGGAGACCAGGTCGTTGCGGACGGTGGTGCCGGTGGCCTGGGCGAACACCTGCAGAGACCGGTCCAGCGCCTGGTTCGCGGTCTCCGAGTACAGCTTCTGCGAGAGCATCCCGACCGACCCGCCGCGCAGCGAGGCCGCCTGGTCGAGCAGGGCCTGGGGCACTTGGACGTCGACCTGCGGTGCGGCGGGGGTGCCCCCGCACCCGGCGAGACTGAGCACGCCCAACGCGCTCATCCCGAAGAAGGTGCGCCTCGATAAGTCCGTTTTCTCTTCCATGACCACTCCTCTCGCGTCCGATCGAGCGGACGCGTACCGACGGGGCGACGTTGCAACCGGCGGGACAGCGAGGCGTGTGCCGCGCTGCCGGGTCGTTCATGTGCGAAGTCGACGGACTCCCCCGCGGTGGCCGTTGCCGGTATCGCGGAAGACCGTCGTGTGATGGCGCCGGAACCTCGTCCGCCTTGCCATCGGTTCGGATCTCGGTCGTGCGGTGAAGAGTTGTGCGGTGGAGTTGTGCGGTGAGCTAGCGGCGCCGGGTGGCTCGCCTTGTCTGCTTCTCCTTCTCCGCGATGAGCGCGGAGTTGTTGGCCAGGTGCTTGCGCATCGCCGCGCGGGCAGCTGACGGGTCGCCCGCCACGAGCGCCTCGTAGATCTCCGTGTGGTCGGCGGTGGCCTTGCGCAGCGCGGCCGGCGCCTCGTTGGTGATGCGCCGGCTGGCGGTGCCGAGCCAGCGGGCGGAGTACATGATCCGGTCGAGGATGCGGTTGTCCGCGGCCCGGCAGATCTCCATGTGGAACTCGTGGTCGACCTCGAGGTAGGCGTTGGGGTCCGCCTCGAGCGCCGCCATGCGGTCGAGCTCGTCCCTGAGCCGGTCCAGCGTCTCGGCGGTGACGCTGGTGGCGGCCATCGCGGCGAGCTCGGGTTCGAGCAGCACGCGCATCTGGTGCAGTTCCTGCAGCAGCTCGCCGACGATCTCCGCGGGCATCCACTCGATCAGCAACGGGCTCAGGTAGTCCCACTCCGCCGGAGGCCGCACGACGACGCGGCGGCCCTGCGCGACGTCGACGATGTCGAGTGAGGCGAGGATCTTGAGCGTCTCCCTGGCCACCACGCGGGACACCCCGAACTCCCGGGAGATGTCGAGCTCGGAAGGGGCGCGGCCGCCCTCGATCTCGCCGCTGACAATGCGCCGGGTCAGGTGTGCCGCCACCTGCACCGGGAGAGTCCGGACCTTGACAGCGTCCGGAGACTCTTGTCCCCTTTGCATGTCATCAGCTTATCGGACAAGTTGGACAGCGCGCGACAGTTCCGTCTCAAATGCATGACCCCAGTGGCGGGAGAGCAAATGCGGATTGTGAACGTCACGACGGCAGTGGTGGCCTACCACGGTGAGGCCACGCTGGTGCGGATCGACACCGACGAGGGCCTCAGCGGTTTCGGCGAGGCCAACCCCGATGCCGGCGCGGGTGCCGTCGTCGGAATGATCAACCACCTCACTCCCCTGTTGATCGGCGAGGACCCCCGCAACGTCGAGCGCTGCTGGGAGAAGCTGCGGCGCAACAAGGTCTTCGCGGGACCCCAGGGCGGGGTGTTCGTGATCGCCCTGTCCGGGATCGAGCTCGCGCTGTGGGACCTCGCGGGCAAGGCGGCGGGCCAGCCGGTCTACCGGATGCTCGGCGGGAAGTTCCGCGACCGGATCCGCCTCTACGCCGACTGCGGCGACGGCGACGACCCCGCCGGCTCGATCTCCGGGTGCGTCGACCGGGCCCAGCGCATGGTCGCCGAGGGCTTCACGGCCATCAAGTTCGACATCGACAACCTGAGCCACCCCTCCAAGTTCGACGTCTTCAACCACACGGTCAACGCCTCCGAGCTGCGGTCGATGGTCGAGCGCGTGGCGGCCGTCCGCGAGGCGATCGGTCCGGACGTCGACCTGGCCATCGACCTGCACGCCCGCTACGACGTGCCGAGCGCGTGCCGGATCTCGTGGGAGCTCGAGCAGTTCGGCCTGATGTGGCTCGAGGAGCCGCTGCCGGCGGAGAACGTCGACGCGCTGGTGCGGGTGCGCGAACAGACCCGCACACCGATCTGCGCGGGCGAGAACCTGTACCTGCGCTGGGGATTCCGCGAGCTGCTCGAACGCGGCGCCGTGGACTTCATCGAGCCGGACGTGCCGAAGTGCGGCGGCCTCGCGGAGGCGAAGAAGATCGCCAACCTCGCGGAGCTGCACTACATCCCCTTCGCACCGCACCTGGTGTCGACGCCGCTGGGCACGATGGCCACGTCGCACCAGTGCGCGTCGATCCCCAACTTCTTCGTCCAGGAGTGGCACGCGCTCGACGAGCGCGCGGTGTGGGACAGCTACGTCCAGGCCCCCGACGGGAGCGGGTCGATCGTGAAGGACGGCTACATCACGATTCCCGACACTCCCGGCATCGGCGTGGAGCTCGACATGGACGGCGTCCGGGCACACGCCGTCGCGGGCTACGGGATCTTCGAGTAGCGGACCGGCGGCGCCGGCCGGTCGTGGCCGGCGCCGTCCCGCGGATCGGGTGACCGCGGTCGTCAGCCGCCCGCGCCCCTGACCAGCATCGGCTCGACGTCCAGATCGTTCTGCAGCAACCCGTAGGTCTTCATCAGGTTGGCCACCCGCTGCAGCCGGGTGGCGTCGAGCGAGGTGGGGAACTCGCCGAGGTGCACCAGCTTGGCGGTGTCCCTGTCCACCCCCGCGTACTCCGGGAGGAGGGCCTGGACCCTGGCGCGGTCCGAGGCGTCGCGTTGTCCCTTGGCCATCGCGCGCTGGAACGCCGCGACCGTGTTCGGGTTGTCCTTGATGAACTTGCCGGACGTGCCGTAGCCGGCGATGGGGATGCCGTCGGTGGGACCCGATGCCGCGTCGAGGATCGCGAGCTGCCCGGAGTTGCGCTGCGCCCTGGTGATGAACGGCTCGCTCATGAACCCGGCGTCGACGACGTTGCGCTCGATCGCCGCCTCCATGTCGGGCATGGGCATCTCCTTGAGCGTGACCCGCTTCGGGTCGATGTTGTTCGCCTCCAGCACCGCCTTCGTGGTCAGCTCGGAGATGTTGTTGAACGTGTTGATCGCGATGGTCTTGCCGACCAGGTCCTGCATCGTCTTGATGGAGCCGTTGCCCTTGACGAGGATCAGGAACATCCCCGGCTTCGCCTGGTAGGCGTCGGAGATCAGCTTGAGGCCGCCGACGCTCTTCGCGTTCTCCTTCGACTGCGCGGCGATGAACGAGACCCAGTTGCCGAAGGTGATGTCCAGGCTGCCCTGGACCAGGCCGGGGATCGCGTTGGCGCCGCCCTGGACGATGACGGGCTCGACCTCGAGCCCCTCGTTCTCGAAGTAGCCGTTCTTGATCGCGATGTGCAGTGGCGCGACGTCGACGACGGGCAGCACCCCCACCTTGATCGTGGCCTTTTCGACCACGCTGGAAGTATTGGTCGCGGGCGGCTGTTCGGTTCTGGACAAACCGCAACCGGAAACCGACGCGAGAATGGTGACAGCGACCAAGAGGCCGGTGGTTCGACGCCTACCGATCATCTGAGTTTCCCCTGCTGCAGTGGAAAGATGCCCGATCCGGGACGTGCGGCTCACGGCGGATGGTGATTCGGAGGGTTCGCACGAGCATCTTTGCACGACAGTCAAGAAGACTTGCCGCCACATTCGCACTGCTCAGGTATTCCACACTGGAGGTAAAAGCCGAGTCGCGCGAAACGCCGATTCCCTTGTCACAATGCAATCAGAATGGCGGTGACTAGTCGTCCACGGAGACGGAGAAGCTTTCGATCGCGTTGCCGGCGCCCCCGCGCCACAGGTTGAAGCCCGCCTCGACCGCGACCAGGTACCAGTCCAGCGAGATCTGCCCCCGCCCGACGGAGTCCTCGGTGAACGCGCTGATGTCGAGCCCGCTGACCGCCGTCACCTCACCGACGCGTTCGTAGGTGATGCGCACGCGGTCCGCGTCACGCGCCAGCCACACGTTCCACCTGGCGCCCGAGATCGGCACCTCACCGGCCAGCAGGGAGCCGCC
>JASLAV010000749.1 GCA_030146905.1 Lentzea sp.
AAGTAGCTGCGCATCACATGGTTGAACAGGACCTCCGAAGAAGCGGTGCGTGCGAGTTCCCTGGCGGCGCGGGCAACACGGCTTCTTGGAACGTGCACGCCTGCCACGGCCTCCTTCAGCGGCGGGCCGACCTCAGGGCTCAGGGAGCTCGCGGCTGCGGGGGCGGACCCGGCGGTGAACGCCACGCCGAGCACTCCCGCGCTGATTGCCGCATTCGTGCCTTGCTGCAGCAGTGTGCGCCGACTGAGTTCGTTCTTGCTCATGTTCGTTTCATCCTCTGTTCCGCGCGGCGTCGCGCGTGCCCGATGCGCTTCGCTCGACAAGGAGACCGGAAGCTCCAACATCGGGTCGTCGCTGTCGACGAGGGCAACTGACCGGTTTGCCACCCAGGAGACCGATGTCCTGGGCCTGCAACGACGCTAACGATCACGAGTGAGCGTCGGAACTGGCTGGATTGACACATGCCAACGGATTCTCGCCAAGAGATGGGCCGCCCGAAAAGCATCTCTTGCGCGCGGGCGACAGCACCGGTCCGCTGTGCGCACCGGCGATCGCCGGGTGTGGGTGACTCGACCCGTGACGTTTCCCAACGAGTTGTCGCGTCGGAGCAGGCACGCCATTTCGTGCGCGAGGGACGTGCGATGCAGGACGAGTCGCCCCGGACGACAGCATCGACCCGCGCTCGGAGCCGCACGGCGTTCGCCGCCTCGTTGCCGGCGGCGCTGTCCGTTCCGGCCGATCCATCCGAATGACCAAGGCGTTGACCTGCGGTCCGCAAGGTAGGTCCGAACAATCAGCGCCTCGGGTGTTCGGACCTACCTTGCGGATTCGGGGCCGACGGAGCGGACAAACCGCCGACTACAGGGGCACTACCGGTGGACGGGCACCGCAGGGGCGGAACCCGGATCGTTGCCGGCCCTCTTAGCTCGAGTTCAGGGCTGCCCTGGCGGGTCAGGTGGCTCCGAGTGACGTCGCGGTGCGCAGGCGGAGGGCATCGCGGAGCGGGGAATCGCCGTACACGCGTCGGTAGTCTCTGGAGAACTGACTGGGGCTGGTGTACCCGACCGTGTGGGCGGCTGTGGTCGCGTCGAGGAGATCGACGACCATGAGACGTCGTGCCTCGCCGAGCCGGAGGGCTTTCTGGTACTGCACCGGGGTCATGCCTGTCGCGGCGCGGAAGTGCTCGTGCAGCGAGGACGTGCTCATCATCAGTTTCGCGGCCAGTGACGGGACGTACAGCGGTTGCGCGTAGTTGGCCTTGAGCCAGGAGACCGCTTGCGCGATGCGGGCACCGGCGCCGGTGTAGCGCGTGTCGGGCCAGCGCAGGCGGTGACCCCGGTCCGAGGTGGTCAACCGGTAGACGAGTTCGTGGATCGCCAGTGGCGCCAGCACCGGTATGTCCTGAGGGGTGTCGAGAAGTCGCACGGTGCGCACGACGGCGTGGAGCAACGTGCCGTCGAGGTGGCCGGTCGGATCCTCGTCCGGCTCATGGAGCGGCGGGCGACCGAGCCCGCCCGCGGCGAGGACGGTGGTGACCGTGATCGGGTCGAGGCGCAGCATCAAACCCAGGAAGGGCACTTCGGGGGTGGCTTCCAGCACGCGCGAGACCACCGGGACCCGCACAGGGGTGAGCAGGTACCGGTCGTCGCCGTAGCGCAGGTTCTTGGGGCCGAGCACCGTCTGCTTGCGTCCTTGGACGACCAGGGACAGCGAAGGCTCGTACACGGTGTCCGTCAGCGCGGTGGGCGCCGTCCGCCGGTAGAGCAGGAGGCCGGGCACCGCCGTGGACGGCCGGTCGTCGCGGACGTGCCGATTCACCAGTTCGACGAGGTGGCGACGAAGAGCGGCTTCGTCATCCACGACGACACCGCCCTGGAGGATCAGGCAACTTTTCCGGATCATCGTACGACCGGCGGACGTTGGTCGAGACCATAGTGGACAGGGTAGCCGGACCCACTGTTGTCGCGTCGAACTCCACTTCCTCCACCACAGGGGTGGGACGCCTGCGGTCGAACCTGCCGGACACCCGATGAAACGAGGCGAACATGGACGATCAACGGGAATCGCGAGCATTCGACAGGCGAACGCTGCTGTCCGCGGCTGCCCTGTTCGGAGCGGCTGCGGCGTTGCCGACGAGCGTGGCCCGTGCCGCGGCGTCCGCTTCCGGGGCACCCGAGGTCACCTTCGCTTCGGGAAGGGTTCGCGGCCTGCTGACCGAGGGCGGAGGCAAGGCGTTCCTCGGCATCCCTTACGGCAGGCCGCCTGTGCGAGAGCTGCGCTTCGCCGCGCCCCGAGAGGTCACACCCTGGAAAGGGGTGCGGGATGCCACCGCGTTCGGGCCGTCGGCCCCGCAGCCGGGTGTGCCCACCGCGGGGGACAACTGGCTCACCGTGAACGTCTGGGCGCCCGAAAACGTGAGCACGCCGCTGCCGGTGATGGTGTGGATCTACGGGGGCGGCTACACCAGGGGAGGCACTGACGAGCCGACCTATGAGGGGACGCTGCTGGCCCGCGAAGGCCGGGTCGTCGTGGTGACGGTGAACTACCGCTCTGGGGTGGAGGGGTTCACCTGGATCGACGGTGCCCCGCCCAACCGGGGGCTGCTCGACCTGGTTGCCGCGCTGCGCTGGGTCAACAACAACATCCGCGCGTTCGGAGGTGACCCCGGCCGCGTGACGGTGTTCGGTGAATCGTCCGGAGCAGGATGCGTGGCGGCTCTGCTGGCCATGCCGTCCGCAGCCGGCTTGTTCAGGCGTGCCGTCGTGCAGAGCATGCCGCGCCCCCAGCTCACCCCGGAGTTGGCCGCGGAGATCGGGGCCGAGATCGCCGCAACGGCGGGCCGCGGCGCCACCGCGGCGGACCTGTCCCAGGTCCCACCCGACGAGCTCACGGCGTTCGGAGCCCAGGTCGATGCGCGCATGACGTCGTTCGTGGACAGGTGGGGTGTGATCGCCGCGATTTCCGGTACCTACGGGCCCGTCGTCGACGGAGTCGTCCTGCCGCAGACTCCTTACACGGCGCTGAAGAACGGGGTCTCGCGGCACGTGGACCTGGTC
>JASLAV010000760.1 GCA_030146905.1 Lentzea sp.
CTGGTGTCCGGGATGGTGAACGCGGACGTCTACCGGGTCCGCGACGGCGTCGTCGTCAGCAGGGCGATCGCCGCCAAGAAGCTCGCGACCCACGCCCTGCCGGGTGGCGGGACGCGGGAGGAGGCGATCGAGCCCGCTCGCCAGGAGCAGCCCGCCCTGACCGACGAGCAGGTCGTGCGCCTCGTGGAGCTCGGCAGGCGGATCGAGGCGCACTTCGGGCGGCCGCAGGACATCGAGTGGTGCCTGGCCGGCGGCGGGTTCCAGGTCGTGCAGAGCCGCCCGATCACCACGTTGTTCCCGGTGCCCGAGAGCGGTGACGGGCAGAACCACGTCTACGTCTCCGTCGGGCACCAGCAGATGATGACCGACGCCATGAGGCCGCTGGGCCTGTCCGTGTGGGAGCTGACGACACCGGTGACGACGACCGTGGTGGGCGGGCGCCTGTTCGTCGACATCACCCAGATCCTCGCCACGCCCGCGAGCCGTGCCGCGTTCCTGGGTGTCGCCGGGAAGTCCGACGTGCTGATGGGCGACGCGCTCCAGACCGTCATCGACCGCGAGGGGTTCCTCCCCGCTGCCCAGGACGCGGGGACGCCACAAACCATTCCCGGCGCCGATCCGGTCATGGTCGACGCCGATCCGGACGTCGTCGTCGAACTGATCGGCGCCGCCGAGGCCTCCGTCGCCGCGCTGAAGCGCGAGATCGGTGCGAAGTCCGGAACGGACCTGGTCGACTTCGTCCTCGCCGACTTCCGGGAGCTGCGCCGGGTCCTGTTCCACCCGCGCAGCAACGAGGCGGTCATGGCGGGGATGCAGGCGACCTGGTGGCTCAACGAGAACCTGCTGGAGTGGCTGGGCGAGAAGAACGCGGCCGACACCCTCGCGCTCTCCGCACCGCACAACGTCACGTCCGAGATGGGGCTGGAGCTCCTGGACGTCGCCGACGTGATCCGCCCGCACCCGGAGGTCGTGGCCTACCTCCAGGACGCGGGGGACGACTTCCTCGACGGCCTGGCCGAGCTCCCCGGCGGACGGGAGGCGCGCGACGCCATCGGCGGCTACCTCGGCAAGTACGGCATGCGCTGCGTCGGCGAGATCGACATCACGAGGCCCCGGTGGAGCGAGAACCCCGCCACCCTGCTGCCCCTGGTCCTCGCCAACGTCAGGAACTTCGAGCACGGCGCGGGCGAGCTCCGCTTCGAACAGGGCAGGCGAACGGCCGCGGCGAAGGAGCAGGAACTGCTGGAGCGGCTCAGGGCGCTGCCGGACGGCGACCGGAAGGCCGCGGCGACCAAGCGGATGATCGACCGCGTCCGTACGTTCATCGGGTACCGCGAGTACCCGAAGTACTTCATGATCAGCCGCTACTTCGTCTACAAGCAGGCCCTGCTGCGGGAGGCGGAACGACTGGTGCGCTCCGGCGTGCTCGGCGAGCGGGAGGACGTCTTCCACCTGACGCTCCAAGAGCTCCACGAGGTCATCCGGACCAACGAGGCCGACGACGCGCTCATCCGGCGGCGCCGGGAGGACTTCCAGTCCTACCAGGCACTCACGCCACCACGTGTGCTCACTTCGGACGGTGAGGCGATCAGCGGGTCCTACCGGCGCGACGACCTGCCGGACGGTGCGCTGGCCGGTCTCGCCGTGTCCGGCGGCACCGTGGAGGGGCGGGCCAGGGTCCTGCTGGACATGGCGGAGGCTGACCTCGAACCGGGCGACATCCTCGTCACCGCGTACACGGACCCCAGCTGGTCGCCGCTGTTCGTCGCGATCGCGGGCCTGGTGACCGAGGTCGGTGGCGTGATGACCCACGGCGCGGTGGTCGCACGGGAGTATGGTCTGCCGGCCGTCGTCGGCCTGGAGCACGCCACCCGGCTGATCCAGGACGGGCAGCGGATCCGCGTGAACGGCACCGACGGGTACGTGGAGATCCTTCCCGCGACCTGACCGGAGGGCCCGCACAACCCGTGCGGGCCCTTCACCGGACGCTCACAGCAACCCGGCTGTGTGGGCGAGGACGGCGAGCCGCACCCGGTTGCCCGCGCCCGTCTTCGTCATCAACGACGCCACGTGCGTCTTCACCGTCGTCACGCCCACGTGCAGCCGGTCGGCGATGTCCTGGTTGCCGAGCCCTTGGGCGAGGAGCACGAGCACGTCGAGCTCTCGCGGCGTGAGACCGCTCGGCGGCTCGGGGCCGCGCTCCTCCCGGACGACCCTGCCCACCAGGCGCCGCAGCACACCGGGGCTGAAGGGTTGTTCTCCTCCTGCCGCCCGCCGGATCGCGGCCAGCAGCTCCTCCGGGGTGGAGTCCTTCACGAGGAACCCGTCCGCGCCCGCGGCCAGCGCCGGGTACAGGTGCTCGTCGTCGTCGAACGTCGTGAGGGCGACGACGCGGACCGCGGGGTTGCCGGCGAGGATCCTCCTGGTCGCCGCGATGCCGTCGAGGACGGGCATGCGCAGGTCCATCAGGACCACGTCGGGACGGCACCGCGCCGCCTCGTGCACCGCCTCGGCGCCGTCGGCCGCCTCACCGACGATCTCGACGTCCGGCGCGGTCCCGCAGAGCATCCGCAGGCCGGCGCGCACGAGCTGCTGGTCGTCGACGATCAGCAGGCGGATCACGCCGGCTGCTCCTGTCGCGGCACGGTGGCGTGCACGGCCCAGCCGCGGCCGGCCGGACCCGCGTGGAACGACCCGCCGAGCCGCTCGACCCGTTCCGCCATGCCGGTGAGGCCGTGCCCGCCGGGAACCGGGCCGGGTGGCGCTCCCCCGTCGTCGCTGACCTCGACGTCGATCCCCGCCGGCGACTCGCGGACGTCGATGAGCACTGCCGCACCCGGTCCGGCGTGGCGCATCACGTTGGTGAGCGACTCCTGCACGACCCGCAGCACCACGAGCCGGCTCGCCTCGTCCAGCTGCTCGGCGCTGTCGCTGATGCCGGTGCGCACGGTGAAGCCCGCGCGTTCGCACCTCTCCGCCGCCTGCCTCAACGCCGTGGCGAGGCAGGCGGGACTCGCGGCGAGCGACGACGGCACCGACGGATCGCGCAGCACGCCGACCAGTTCTCTCAGGTCCCGCAACGCTGCCGAGCCGGTGGCGTGGACGTCGTCGAGCACCTCCCGGAACTGCTCCGCGCCGGTCGCGGCGTGCCGCGCCACGGCCGAGCGCAGCACCATCGACGACACGTGGTGGGCGACGAGGTCGTGCAGCTCCCGTGCGACAGCGACCCGGTCGGCCTCCCGAGCGGCCGCGATCTCCGCGTCCCGCACGCGCAGGACCAGCGCCTTCTCCTCGCGCTGCCGTGCGGCGAGCTGCCGAGTCGACCTCAGGTGCCGTCCCGCGAGAACGGGAACCCCGACGACGAGCAGCACCCTCAACGCCACGACCAACGGCCGGTCGTCCCCCTGCGCGACGAGGTAGGCCGTGTCCACGGCCAGAGCGCCCGCGCACCCGATCACCAGCTGCGGGCGCCAGGGCCGCCGCACCGCGAGCTCGGCCAGTGACAGGGCGGCGCACACCTGCGCCTCGCCCATACCGGGGGCGTTCACCAGGAACGCGGTCAGCACCAGCAGGTTCTGCGCGAGCGAGACCGGCAGCGGCAGCCACCGGCCGGGGACGAACAGCAGCGCGGACGTCACGGGAACGGCCCAGGCCGAGAAACTCGTGCCCGGCGCGGGAACGGCGAGCCACAGCATCGAGGCGACCACCACGGCCAGCGGCACGAACCGCACCGCCGCGCTGTTCCACGAGATCACGACCACGATGGTAGGTCGGCCGCGTGCCCGCCACCTCCTACCGCGGTAGGAGGCGACTCCTCCCCCTGGCCACGGAGACGGCCCTCGCGCAGGATGTGCCGGCACCGCGCAGGTGGCGACGATCTCAGGATGATCTGGTTCAGGGCACCGTCCAGGACGATCCTCGTCATCAGGCTGCTGATGGCGGCCGTCTTCGCTTTCTACGGGTGCGTCAAGCTGTTCGGCGGTCAGTTCTACTACGGCGACTGGGAGGACCTGTCCAAGTCGTCGGTGGACGGCACCTCGCTGGTGTGGCTGTTCTACGGCTACTCGCCCTTCTACGGCCGCGTCACCGGTCTGTTCGAGCTCGTTCCCGCCGTCATGCTGTTGTTCCGACGCACCACGTTCATCGGGGCGGGCGCCCTCTTCGTCATCGGGCTCAACATCACGCTGATGGACTTCGCGTTCGGGTATCCGACGGTCAAGTACCTCGCCGCCCTCTACACCGTCCTTTGTGGAGTGCTCGTCCTGCGCGACGGGGACCGGCTGCGCGCCGTCTTCGCCGACCCGGCGGCCGAGCGCTGAGCGCATGTCACCTGACAACGCGGGCCACTCGTCGAGCGGGCGCGGTGGGGCGCGCCTAGCGTGGAGGGATGTCCCTGATCTACTCCAGCGTCGTCGACGCGCCACTCGACGAGGTCTTCGCCTGGCACGAGCGGCCGGGCGCCATCCACCGGCTCACGCCGCCGTGGCAACCGGTGGGCGTCGTGCGCGAGGCGAAGACCCTCGACGGCGGCCGTGCGGTGCTGGGGCTGCCGCTCGGCCTGCGCTGGGGCGCGCGGCACACGGACTACGCGCCGCCGCACCGGTTCGTCGACGAGCTCGACTCCGCGCCGCTGAGCTGGGCGCTGCGCTGGCGGCACACCCACGAGTTCGCCGAGGAGAGCGGCCGGACGCGCATGACGGACCGGGTGGACACGCCGGTTCCGGGTGCCCTGCTGCGTTCCATGTTCGCCTACCGGCACCGTCAGGCGGCAGCCGACCTCGCCGCCCAGGCGGCCGCGCGGGAGGCGGGTGACCGGCCGATGACCGTGGCGGTCACCGGCGGCAGCGGTTTCGTGGGAACCGCGCTGTGGTCGTTCCTCAGCACGGCGGGACATCGGGTGGTCAAGCTGGTCCGGCGTCCTCCGACAGGGCCCGGCGAGCGGCGGTGGGACCCGGAACGCCCGTCACCCGGTCTGCTGTCCGGTGTGGACGCCGTGGTGCACCTGGCCGGCGCCTCGATCGCGGGCAGGTTCACCGAGGCCCACCGGCGGGAGGTCCGGTCCTCCCGGATCGGCCCGACCAGGGCGCTCGCCGACCTGGCGGCCGCCAGTGGTGTGCCGGTGTTCGTCAGCGCGTCCGCGATCGGGTTCTACGGTGCCGACCGCGGCGACGAGGAGCTCACCGAGGACAGCGAGCGCGGTGACGGGTTCCTCGCCGACGTGGTCGCCGACTGGGAGGCCGCCACCGCACCCGCCGCCGAGGCCGGCGTGCGGGTGGTGACCGTGCGCACCGGGCTGGTCCAGTCGCCCGCCGGCGGCACCCTGCGCCTCTTCCACCCGCTGTTCGCCGCCGGTCTCGGCGGCAGGCTCGGCGACGGGCGGATGTGGCAGTCGTGGATCGGCATGGACGACCTGGTCGACGTCTACCACCGCGCGCTCTACGACGACTCGCTGCGCGGCCCGGTCAACGCCGTGGCCCCGCACGCGGTGCGCAACAGCGACTACACCGCCACCCTCGCGAAGGTGCTGCACCGGCCCGCGCTGCTGCCGGTGCCGTCGTTCGGGCCGAAGCTGCTGCTCGGCGAGCAGGGCGCGAGGGAGCTGGCCGGGGCGAGCCAGCTGGTCCGTCCCGCCGCGCTCACCAAGGCCGGGCACACGTTCCGGCATCCCGGCCTGGAACCGGCGCTGCGCCACCTGCTGGGACGCGTGCCTGCGAGCTGAGGCCGCTCATCATGCACGCGCGGTGCCGCCTGGTCGACACGTCGAACGCGCGATCGCTGGGTGGCGGGCTGGCCGGCGTCGTCCAGCCCGGCGTGCGAACGGTTCCACATCGACGCCGTCGCCGACACGTTCGCGGCGCTGTACCGCAGGCTGTCAGGCTGACCGCGCCCGCACGAAGACCTCGTCCGCGCCCAGCCTGGCGAACAGGTCCTGGTTGCCTGACTCGCGGACGGCGGCGACGATGACCGCCGTCCGGTTCAAGGCGCGCACGGCTGTGGTGATCAGCAGTCCGTCCAGGTCCTCGGGAACCGCGACGACCACCCGTGCCGCGACGTGCACGCCGGCCTGCCTCAGCACGCACATGTCCCGCCCGTCACCGTGCACGACCGCGGCACCGTTGGCCAGCGCACCGGTCAACGCGACCGCGTCGTGGTCGACCACCGCGATGTCGTGCCGGCCGGGGCGCAGGGGCAGGTGTCGCAGCACGTCCAGCGCCGCGTCCCCGTACCCGACCACCACCGTGAAGCCCGTCATCGCGGTTCCTCGCCCCGTGCCGTGAGCGCCGGGCGCGACGGGGGTCGCTGGGGTGTCTCCGCCTTGCGCGGCGGGCGGTCGTTGGCGATGAGGACGGCCATCCACGGCAGCGGGACGGACAGCAGGATCAGGGCGAGCGCCAGCCACCAGATCTTGGCGAACAGCACCGCCAGCACGATGCACGGGATGCGCAGGCTCATCATCAGCGCGTACCGGCGTCGGCGTGCCGCGAGCTGGTCCTGGTACGACGGGGCTGCCGTGGTGATCAGCAAGGGCTGTTCGCGTCGTTGCGAGTTCACAACCAGACCTCCGTTCTCCTCCTGGTGTTCGCGTCGGAGGCCGATCGGGTTCGTGTTCCTCATGTCACACCGGGCTTTCCCCGCAGATCGCCGCGTGAACTTCCGGCGGAGACCTGAGTGCCCCGGCGTGACGAGCACCACGCCGGGTCAGCCCGCGTAGTGGAACGTGGTCGTGACGACGCCGTCCTCGAAGTGGTGCAGTGCCATGCCCGGCGCGTGTGCCAGGTCCGTCATCGGCCGGCTGTCCGGGTCGAGGCGCAGCGCGGAGACGATGCCAGGCGCGATGAGCACGGGCACCCCGGCGAACGACGACGCGGACGCGGTGTGCACGTGGCCGCACAGGATCGCCCTGACGGTGCCGATCCGTTCGACGAGCGCCGCCAGGACTTCGGCGTTGAGCAGGCCGTGTCGCTCGCCACCACCCGACACACCGTGCTCGCTCTCCACCAGCCACCGGTGCGGATCGGCCACGGCTACGTGGACCCGATGCGCCTGCTCAACGCCGAAGTCCTGGCGGCGCTCGTCGAACGGATCGGC